>NZ_JBEHFV010000042.1:0-15053 GCF_040225855.1 Corynebacterium sp. KPL2850 | reverse complement strand
GGGTGCGGCCGAAGACGTCATCGTAGGGTGGCTGCACAATTTGGACTCCTTTTGAGGGCTTTGGGTGCTGTTGCAAAGTTGGGGCAGTAGGAAGGGCGACGTGAACTAATCACAGCCATGGGTATTTTCTCGGGTCGTCATTTCCCCCGTGACATTATTCTGTGGGCAGTGGGTGGTACTGCCGCTACGGGGTGAGCTACCGCGCTCTGGAGGAAATGATGACCGAGCGGGGCGTGCCGGTTGATCACACCACGATCTACCGCTGGGTCTAGAAATACGCCCCTGAGCTGGACAAGCAAACACGGTGGTACCGGCAGGTACCTGACTGGCAAGCTAGTTCCTGGCGGGTGGATGAGACCTATATCCGGGTCGGCGGCAGGTGGTGCTAGCTCTATCGGGCGATCACCGCCGGTGGCCAGACCTTGGAGTTTTACCTCTCTTCGAATCGGAACGTGGCCGCAGCGAAGTGTTTCCTGGCCAAGGCCGTCAGATCCAATGCGTCAGCCGGGTATCCCAGAGTGATCAACGCCGATAAAGCACCCTCCCTAGCCAGGGCAATCGCCGAGTTGAAGTCAGAGGGAATCTGCCCGCCAACAGTGGAACACCGGCAGGTGAAATACCTCAACAACATCCTGGAAGGCGACCATGGTCGGCTGAAGCGGATCCTCGGGCCGAAAGGCGCGTTTAAGAACCGGACATCTGCATATCGGACGTTGAAAGGGATGGAGGCGATGCACTCATTGCGGAAAGGGCAAGGCACGATGTTTACCTACGGGCAACCGAACCCGGACGCGGTGATCGTCAACCGGGTCTTCGAGACGGCCTAACAACGCCCACACGCAGCGGCCATCAGGGAATGAGAAACTGAGTCTTCGCTGCTCTCCGCCCAACTTTGCAACAGCACCAATCAAAAGGAGTCCAAATTGTGCAGCCACCCTACGATGACGTCTTCGGCCGCACCCTCGTAGTTGCCGACCCTGATGGAAACCTGTTCCGCGTCAGCCCAGTCGTTTAATTCTTAAATTGGGATTCAACAACTAGGAAATCCTCCAACAGCCCAAGGAAAACATCTCAGTTGGAGGATTCCAATTGCCCCGAAGCGGGAGCTAAAGCCAGAACGTCAGATCAAAATAACAAGCAAAATGACTTGTTGACACCATCGAAAACAAGAGTTCGACAGAAGAGAGCGGGAGTTAGGATGTAAATTCCCACACTTGCAATCCTCAACCGCCAAAGTTCAGAAAAACAAAGAAACCGAAGGTCACGAACCCTTTCGAGTTTGTTACCTCCGGTTTCGCAGTTTGTTCAACTGCTCATTGTGCCCGGGGCGGGACTTGAACCCGCACGTCCTTATCGAACACTGGCACCTGAAGCCAGCGCGTCTGCCAATTCCGCCACCCGGGCAGGGTGTGGTTGTCAGTGCGACTAGATAAAGATAGCACAGGAAGCACATGCAATTACAAATCAGCAGGAAAAGCGGATTATTTTGCGCATTTAAAGGCGAAAATCTAGGAACTTTCGCGCCGCCGTCTACGTTTGAAAGGGGTGTACAAACTATAATGGCTACTACTGATCACTACTGATCGCTGTATAGCGGAAAGGAGCAAAATTCGTGGCGTTTTTAGAAAGGCTGGCGAAGCTCGATTCCGCTATGCAACGCGGCCTTGATAACGGCATGGCTTTTGTCTTCGGCGGCAAGGTCGTTCCTGCAGAGATTGATGAGCTTTTGAAGCAAGAAGCCCAGGACAATCTCGGCCACGGGGACGATGACAAACTCTATAGTCCCAATGTCATGACTGTAGGTGTCTCCTCCAAGGATTTGGAGAACTTGTCGCAAGACCCCGATTTACCTGCCGATTGCGCAGACCAATTATCTCGCTTTATCCGCAATAACGGATGGTCCCTCGCTGGTCCCGTCATTGTGCGGATTGCGGAGGAATCGGGCCTGCGCACGGGCCAGCTTCGTGTGTCCTCGTTTATAGATCACGAGCCCACAGAAGAGACCGGTTTCGAGGCGATTTTCCACGACTTTGATGGTCAGGAGGACCAGATGACCAACCCGCACGAAAATAATGCGGATGACGCAGCTACTACCGCTTTCATTGCGCAAGATGACCAACCCGCACCACAAACACAGGGCCCCGCAGTCAATTTGATGTTGCAGGATGGCTCTTCCCGCGTCTACCACGTGCAGGAAGGGTCAAATATTATTGGCCGCAGCAATGATGCGGATTTGCGCCTGCCGGATACGGGTGTGTCCCGCCAGCACGCGGAAATCACCTGGAACGGCGAAGATGCCGTGTTGGTGGACTTGCAGTCCACCAATGGCACCACGGTCAATGACACTCCCATTGATAACTGGCTGCTTGCCGATGGCGATGTGATCACCATGGGCCATTCCCACGTCGAGGTCCGCATTACGGGCCTTGATTCGCATAGTTACTAATTCACACTGAGGAAGGGAGGCCGCCATGGATGCAGTCATCATGCTGGCGCTTCGCATCGGCTTATTGGCTCTTTTGTGGGTATTTGTCCTGGTGGCCTTGAATGCCATGCGGCGGGATACCAATAAATCCGCAGGTCCTATGCCACAGCAATCAAAAATGGGTGCGTCCCCACGCAGTCACGCTGCGGTAAAGCAGCTTTCTATTGTGGAGGGACCCTTGCAGGGATCCCACATGGATTTGGGCACGCTCGAGGAATGTACCTTGGGCCGCGCCTCAGACTGTGATTTTGTCACTGGGGATGATTACTCCTCCGGCCATCATGCACGCCTATTTCGCCGCGGCAGCGAGTGGGTAGTGGAGGATTTGGAATCTCGCAACGGAACCCTCGTCAATGGTGTGCGCATCGACCAACCTGAAGTAGTCGGCGCGAACTCCGAAATTAAGCTAGGCCGCACTACCGTGAGGTTGAACGCATGACACTGAAGCTAAACTTTTTTGCCAAGTCGGACCGCGGGCTTATCCGCAGTAATAATGAGGACTCCGGATACGCTGGGTCCCACCTGCTGATTTTGGCCGATGGCATGGGCGGGCATGCTGCGGGCGAGGTTGCCTCCCAACTCATGGTCAACCACCTCGAAATCCTGGATCAGGATCCGGGTAAGGAGGACACGGAGGCACTCCTCGCGGCTGCTGCCGATGACGCCAATGAAGCCATTAGCGAGCACGTCACCGCCCACCCGGAGACCGAAGGCATGGGCACGACGCTGTCCACGATGCTGTTCAATGGCACGACATTTGGTGTCTGCCATGTAGGTGATTCGCGCGCTTATTTGCTGCGCGATGGCAAGCTCGAGCAAATCACCAAGGACGATACCTATGTGCAGTCCTTGGTGGATAAGGGCGAGCTGGCTGCAGAAGATGTTTCTTCCCACCCGCAAAAATCCCTCATCTTGAAGGCTTATACTGGCCGTTCGGTGGAGCCGACGCTGTTCACGTTCGAAGCCAAGGCGGGCGACCGCATTCTGCTGTGCTCGGATGGCCTTTCGGACCCAGTTACCGCGTCCACGATTGAGACTGCCCTTGGCCAGGGAAGCATCGAACAAGCAGGATCCACCCTCGTGGATCTTGCCATTCGTTCGGGCGGACCGGACAATGTCACGGTCGTTATCGGTGAGGTTACGGAAGAAAAACCCGCCACTCACGAGCCGTTCCGCGTCGGTGCTCTTGCAGGTTCGGTAGAAGAGCCCACGCACCCGGATTCTTCTGCGTCACGCGCCGCCAAACTTACCCGTAAACCGCAGGTGATCCCGCCGGCCGTCATGGCCGATGAAGACAATGCGGCCAAGGACTCCGATGAAGAAGAGGCAGAAGACGAGCCCCCTCGACGAAAAATTGGGTGGAAGGTCCTCATCGCCCTCATCGTCATCTTGGCTCTCGTTATCGGCGCAGGACTGTGGGTAAAGAACTTCTTGTCTAATAATTATTACGCCGAGACCAACGACGCACAAGAGATCACCATCCTCAAAGGCGCGGATTATTCCCTATTTGGCAAGGATTTAAGTTCCACGCACCAATACGTGTGCATTAATGACAAGAACTCCTTGCTGTTTTCTGCGCAGAAATGCAAGGGAGACTTCACCCCGTTGAAGGTCTCTGACCTGCCCGAGTCTGAACGCGGCGCGGTCAATCACATTTCTGCTGGTGATCTGAGCATGGTTCAGGACCAGATTAATGACTTAGGCGAAAAGGCACTCAAGCCGTGTATCACTGCGCCGAGCCAAAAAGATAATAAAGACACCAAGGAAAACAAACCTGGGGTCACTTGTAGGGAGGTGTAGCTGATGCAGAAGTTTTTTAGCCGGAGAATCGAACTCGGCCTCCTTATTCTCGCCGCGGTTGTCTTTGCCATTACCTTGGTCAGTTTGGAGCTGTCGCAGGATAATGCGCTCACGACGGACTTGATCTACCTCATCGGTGGATTCATTGGTGTCTTTACCATTGCCCACTTGGCAATGTGCTTCTTGGCGCCCTACGCGGACCAGGTCATGTTGCCTATCGTTGCCATCCTTAATGGCATTGGGCTTATCGTTTTGGCCCGGTTGGATTTGGTCAATGATCGGGGTCTCGCGGTCCGCCAGGTCATGTGGACCGTCGTTGGCCTCGTGCTCTTTGTGCTGGTCTTGGCGGTTGTCAAGGACCATCGGTCACTCACTCGCTATTCCTATATCTTGGGCGCGGCTGGCCTCGTACTGTTGGCGCTGCCGTTGGTGTGGCCACAACCTGATGGCGTTGAGGCGCGAATTTGGCTGAATTTTGGGCCTTTTTCCATCCAGCCGGGTGAGTTCTCCAAGATCATGCTGATCTTATTCTTTGCCATGCTGCTAACACAGAAGCGATCCCTTTTTACCGTGGCTGGCTATCGTTTCTTGGGGATATCCCTACCCCGCTTGCGCGACCTCGCCCCCATTCTCATCGTGTGGGCTATCGCCATCATCATCATGGGCATTTCCAATGACTTTGGTCCGGCGCTGCTGCTCTTTAGCACGGTGCTTGGCATGCTATTTATGGCTACCGGCAGGGTCAGTTGGCTATTCATTGGCCTCATCCTCGTTGGTATCGGTGGCTTTGGCATTTACCAGGTATCCGAAAAGATTCAGCAGCGTTTCTCCAACTTCTTGGATCCGCTAGCCAATTATGATGTCACCGGCTTCCAACTGTCCCAGTCCCTTTTTGGCTTGTCATCTGGCGGTATTTCCGGCAGCGGCTTGGGCCAGGGCCACCCCGAATTGGTCCCAGTGGCACACTCAGACTTTATCCTCGCCGCCATCGGTGAGGAATTGGGCTTGATTGGTCTAGCTGCCGTGCTGGTCCTCTTTGGCATGTTGGTTACCCGCGGATTCAATACCGCGTTGCGTACCCGCGATACGTACGGCAAACTGGTCGCTTCAGGCCTTTCTCTTACTTTGGCGGTACAGGTCTTCGTCGTCACCGGTGGCATTTCCGCCCTGCTGCCGATGACCGGCTTGACCACTCCTTTCATGTCCGCCGGTGGTTCCTCTCTCATGGCTAACTATGTACTGTTGGCGATTTTGCTGCGAATCTCTAACGCGGCACGCCGACCCATGCAGGAGAACTCGAGCAATGCTCCGAGTGATACCTCCATGTTCCCGTCGGTTCAGGAGGCTTACCGATGAACAAATCCATCCGCCTAGTATCCCTATTTGCCATCATCTTGACCGCGGTCCTGTTGGTGAACCTGACGGTCATTCAGGCATTTTCGGACGATAAATACGCACATAATGCGAAGAACTCGCGTGGATTTATAGAGTTGCAGACCACCCCGCGCGGCCAGATCTATTCCGGCAATACGGTGCTGGCGCAATCCACGGAGAACCCGGATGAGACCTACTCCCGGTCCTATCCCATCGATTCGCCCGCCTTTGGCAATATCACCGGCTACTTGTCCAGCCAATTTGGTGCATCGGAATTGGAATCTTCACAGAACGACATCCTCAATGGCACGGATGATTCCCTGTTCAAGCAGCACTGGCTGGATACCATCGCGAATAAGCCCACCCAAGGCGCCAATGTGGAGGTCACCATCGACCCAGCATTGCAGCAGGCCGCGTATGACCAACTGGTCGGACCAGGGTACGAAGGATCAGCGGTTGCCATCCAGCCATCGACTGGCAAGATTCTGGCCATGGCCTCTAACCCGGGATTTAACCCAAATTCATTGGTGGGCGAATCCGCCGATGAGGCTTGGACGGGTTTGCAGGAGCAAGAGGGCCAACCACTGGTCAACCATGCAGCGGCAGATACCTTGCCGCCGGGATCTATTTTCAAGATCATTACGACGGCGGCCGGATTGAATAATGGGTTCGACCCCTCGTCGAGCCTGACCGGTGCCAACGTGATTACCTTGCCGGATACCGTCACGGAACTGACGAACTACGGCAACGAAAAGTGCAACGGCCAGGATTCGGTGACCCTGCAGACCGCCTTTGCGCTGTCGTGCAATACCGCATTTGTGCAGATGTCTGAGCAAATTGGCGCGGATGAGCTGCGCAAGTACGCGGATGCTTTCGGCATCGGTGAGAAATACGATCTGGGAGTCTCTTCTTCCGCGGGTACCTTGGGTGACCTTCCGGATGGTGCGGCGACGGCGCAATCGGCCATCGGCCAGCGCGATGTCACCATGAGTGCGTTGCAGGCGGCAGTAATGGCAGGCACCGTGGCCAATAAGGGCACGCGCATGGAGCCTTACCTAGTCAATCGCATTACCGATGCCCAGATGAAGGAAATCCGCACCACCAAGCCCAAGAAGGCCGACGAGGCCGTCACGGAAGATACTGCATCGACCATTCGGGACTTGATGTTTGCCTCCGAGCGTTCTTCGTGGGGCTACGACGGCAACGGCTTCGCATCCAAGACCGGTACCGCCGAGCACGGCGAAGGCTTGGCTCCGCACGTGTGGTACGTCGCCTTTGACCCGGACCGCGATATTGCCGTCGGGGTCGTCGTCAAGAATGGCGGTAACTTGGGCGAATCCGCGACGGGCGGCAGAGTCTCAGGCCCAATTGGTCGTGCCATCTTGAGCGCTTACCAGGGGGAACAGTAATGAAGAATACCGAGAATAAGGACCATCTCCAGGAACTCATCGGCAGCGACTACGAGCTGCAGTGGATCATTGGCCACGGCGGCATGTCCACGGTGTGGCTTGCCGATGACACTCGTAATGACCGCGAGGTAGCCATCAAGGTTTTGCGGCCGGAATTTTCTGATAACCAGGAATTCCTCTCCCGCTTCCGCAATGAAGCGGAATCCGCTGAATCTATCCAGTCCGATAACGTGGTGGCAACGTATGACTACCGCGAGCTGGAAGATAATGGCCGCAAATTCTGCTTCATGGCCTTGGAATACGTGCGGGGCGAATCCCTCGCGGATCTGCTCGCGCGCGAGAACACCTTGCAGGAAGAACTCGCGCTGGACGTGCTTGAGCAGGCGGGCCACGGCCTATCCATTATCCACCGGATGGGCTTGGTGCACCGCGATATTAAGCCCGGCAACCTGATGATTACCCAAAATGGACAGGTGAAGATTACGGACTTTGGCATCGCCAAGGCCGCCGCCGCGGTACCGCTCACGCGCACCGGCATGGTGGTGGGTACTGCCCAGTACGTTTCGCCTGAGCAAGCGCAGGGCAAGGAAGTCTCCCCTGCCTCGGATATCTATTCGCTCGGCGTCGTTGGCTACGAGATGCTCGGCGGCAAGCGCCCCTTTTCGGGCGATTCTTCCGTGTCCATTGCTCTTGCCCACATCAACCAGGAGCCAGAACCGCTTTCCACCACGATTAGCGCCCCGGCGCGCGAGCTCATCCGCATCGCTCTGCGTAAGGATCCCAATACCCGCTATGCCGATGGCAATGAATTCACGGTCGCGGTATCCGATGTGCGCCTGGGCAAACGCCCGCCGCGTCCGAAGTCCATTCCGCCCCACCAGCAGGCCCCAGAGCCTTCGCCCTCGGCATCGACCGAGATGCTTGCCGATGTCGCCCAGCCCACCACCATTCATCCAGCGGCGGGGACGCCAGCTCCACAACGCAAGGCAGCACCAGCTCCGGACAATGATTCGAAGGGCGGGAAGTCTTTCCTCAAGGGCTTGGGTATCGTCGCGGCTATCGCCGTGCTTGCCGCGGGCGGCTACGCCATTATGAACCTCATGAGTAGCGAGGGCGGCGACAGTGAGCCTTCCTCTACCCAAGAGACTTCCGTGGTTACCGAATACCGGGATCCCACGACCACGCAGGTAGAAACCCTGGAGGAGGACGAAGGTACGAACGAGACGCCGCAAGAAGTGACGGTAACGGAGACGGAACCCACTGATCAGGAGGGCAATCAGGCGCCGCGTGATAATCGCCGGCAGCAGCAGACCCCGAACCAGCAGGCTCCGACGCGAAACCAGCAGCGCCCGAATGCTCCGACGCAGCAGCGCCAGCCCCAGCAGACGCACGTCGAAAATACACCTGAGCAGAACAACACAGTAAACTCACAGCCCGATGAACTCCCTGGGGATTTATCTGACCTATTAAGACAGGATGGTGACTAAGCCATGGTCAATGACCGGTACCGGCTCGGTGAGATCATCGGCTCCGGCGGCATGTCCGAGGTATTTGCCGCAGAGGACACCACTTTAGGCCGGCAAGTTGCGGTAAAAATGCTGCGCACGGAGATGGCTCGTGATATCAACTTCCGCGAGCGCTTCTACCGCGAGGCGCAGAACTCCGGCAAGCTAAACCACCCCAATATCGTGGCGGTCTATGACACCGGCGAGACCGAGGTGGATGGCATGACCATCCCGTATATCGTTATGGAGAGGGTCAACGGGGCCACGCTGCGCGATATTATTCGCGATGATGGCCCGCTGCCCGCCCAAGAGGCGGCGGAGATCCTCAAGCCGGTCGCTGAGGCCCTGCAGGCATCCCATGAGGCGGGAATCATTCACCGCGATATCAAACCGGCGAATATTATGCTCACCAACACCGGCCAGGTGAAGGTGATGGACTTTGGCATCGCCCGTGCATTGGATGACTCGACCTCGGCGATGACCCAAACTTCTGCCGTTATCGGTACCGCCCAGTACCTTTCCCCGGAGCAGGCGCGCGGCAAGAACGCCGATGCGCGTTCTGATGTCTATGCGCTGGGCTGCGTCATGTATGAGGTGCTCACCGGCCGCACCCCATTCGAAGGCGAAACCCCCTTTGCCGTGGCCTACCAGCACGTGCAGGAGGAACCGACCCCGCCTTCGGAGCTTATCGATGACCCCTCGTTGACCCCCACCCAGCGGGTCAATATCGATGCGGTGGTACTGACCGCGATGGCCAAGCACCCCGCGGACCGCTACCAGTCTGCCTGGGAGATGGCCGGCGATTTGGACCGCCTGCGGGGTGGCCAGGTCACCAATGCTGCTCGCATGCACGTAAAC
Source organism: Corynebacterium sp. KPL2850 (assembly GCF_040225855.1). Taxonomy (NCBI): domain Bacteria; kingdom Bacillati; phylum Actinomycetota; class Actinomycetes; order Mycobacteriales; family Corynebacteriaceae; genus Corynebacterium; species Corynebacterium sp. KPL2850. The sequence goes on along the minus strand of NZ_JBEHFV010000042.1, from coordinate 5,622 downwards.
GAAGATGATGCCACGACGGCGATGCCCGCACCGGCCACTTCTACTACCCCTGCGGCTGCGTCCCACCGGGCACCGATCGAATCGACGCGTCCTACCGAAGAGGACGAAAGCGGCGGCTGGATGAAGTGGCTCGCGCTGCTTCTCGTCGCGCTGTTGATCGCCATCTTGGGCTATTTTGCCTGGGATTTCTGGAGTAGCGACGATGACGATAACCGGAACGGTCGAAACCAAACCGAGGTGGCGGAGCACAATAGCGTCATCGTGCCGGAGGTAGAAAACCGCCCGCGCAATGAAGTGGTCAAGGAGCTCGAGGACTTGGGACTTCTCGTCACCGTGAACGAGGAAGCTAACCCCGATATCGATCGCAATAATGCGATTCGCATCAATCCGGCCCCTGGCTCGGAATTGCAGAAGAACGCCTCGGTGACCTTAACCGTTTCTTCCGGCAAGGAAATCATCGATGTCCCCGATATCACCGGCATGAACTTGGATCAGGCCGCGCAGGTTTTGGGAGAGGCAGGCTTGGAGCTGAACTCGGATATTTCTGAGCGCAATGATGAGGCCCCCGCCGGCGAGGTAATTCAGCAGAACCCCGCGGGTGGTACCCAATTGTCCAAGGGCTCGAAGGTCCGGGTGACGGTGTCTAAGGGCATCGAAAAGAAGCGCGTTCCTGATGTCGCTGGCTTGAACGAGGAGGATGCGCGCAGCCGCCTCGAAGCCAGTGACTTCGACGTCAATGTCCGCGAAGTCGATTCCTTAGAGCCGGAAGGCACCGTGCTTAACGTCTCCAACCAGGGCGCGCAGCTGGAAAAGGGCCAGACTGTCACCATTGAGGTATCCAATGGGATGCTCATGAAGGCACCCGAGGTAATGCACAAGAATCAAGGACAAGCCGAAAATGCCCTGCGCCAGGCGGGCTGGAATGGCCAGCTGCGCGTGGGCGAGCCAATTCCTACCGGCGCCTTGGTCGATAGCAATAAGATCGGTTGGACGTCCATCAATCCTGGCGATACCATCCGCAAGGATCAGGACGTGGAGGTTCGCATCTGGAAATTCGAAGCCTCGGCGCTACTGCCGTAACCACCGCTGCTGGTATCGTAATTCATCAGTAAGCACTGAGATAAGAACTGAAATCTAGAGAAGGTCTCTTATGCCAAAGTCAAAGATCACCCAGAGCTCTGCCACCCAGGTATCGAGCTCTTCTGGGGCAAACCGCACCCCGGTCAAAATCAACTCTGAAGGCACCCCGAAATGGTACGTGGCCATCATGCTTGGCCTGATGGTCATTGGCCTGCTGTGGCTCGTGGTCAATTACCTCGCCGGTGAATCCATCCCCTTCATGGCGGAGCTCGGCGGTTGGAACTACGGGATTGGCTTCGGCCTCGCCCTCATTGGCCTGCTCATGACCATGGGCTGGCGCTAGGCCGCTGGTCAAGTCTGTTTGAGTGGTGTTTCTGCCTTTCGTTGAAACAAGCAGTGTTATGGGCTCAGGGGGTCAGCACGTACCCGGTGCTCTAACTGGTTCACGCGACTTCCTTGGAGGTGTCAGCGTCAATGACGTTGACGGTGATCAACGCTTTGGTCTGTTCCAGGCTCGTTAGCGACATGTAGCGGTTTTGCTGAATCCAGTCATCATGTTGTTCAGCCAAGACCGCACAGACAAGGCGCACCACAGCGTCAAGATTGGGGAAGATGCCGACGACATCTGTACGTCACCAGATTTCACGATTGAGCCGTTCAGCGGGATTATTCGGCCAGTCTTTCTTCCACACTGATGCCAGCGCGTTTGTAAACGCCAATAGTTCGTCGAGGGCTTCTTCCAGGTAGTTAGCAACGTGTGGAACTTCTGCTGGCAAAACGCCACGACCTCTGTGGCTTGGGACCACACCGATTCCGAATCTTGCTGCTGGAGTACCGTATGAAACATCGCCGATAGGGTTGGCCACTGCGTCTTGGGCACCATCGACGATAGGTTTTTGGCGAAATGGGTTCGACATCGTTGCCAGGACGCATTCAGTAACACGTCACTAATCGCGTGCTGGATACCTAAATGGGCATCACTGGTAGTGAGGTAGACATCATCAAGTCCGCGGGTGGGCCAGGCTGGTTTTTAAGACCGGGCGGTTTGAGTGCCTTCCTGGGTTTGGTGCCATTGGTTGGCGTACTCAGTCGGCGGGATAAACCCTAGGCTCGAATGAGGATAATAGGTATTATAGCGCTTCGACCACAGTCGCAGGCAACGCGACGCATGGGCGGGGTCGTCGAACATCTCGTCCTCTCACAGCTCGTCGCGTAGCCGGTTGTGGAAGGACTCCACAAACCCGTTATGCCATGGCATCCCCGGTGGGATGAACGCCTCGACAGTGTCTTGCTTAGCAGCCCAACTAGCCAGCTCACGGCTGATGAACTCCGGGCCGTTATCCATACGTAACACCCGAGGCCTGCCACGCACAGCAGCTCACGTTCTACACAAAGCCTTTCTTCGTGCGCACGTAGGTAATGTCGGCCACCCACAGCTTATTCGGTCCTTGAGCTTTAAATTCACGCTCGACCAAATCTGGGCGCAAATCAGGCACGTTAGCTTTTCGGATTGTGATTGGTGATCCGCCTTTGCCTTTGCCAGAAACGCCAGCCAGGCGCATCAGTCGGGTAGCGTGTTCACGGCCGATATCGATTCCGTCACGGCGGAGAGCATGCCACATTTTCCGCACGCCGTAGACACCGTAATTATCTCTATGAACAGCACTAATGCGTTCAACCAACATAGTATCGCGAAGGCGACGAGCGCTTAATCCACGGGCCTTGAACTGGCGATAACCACGCGAGGTGATAAACCCACCAGCCCGGTTATTCTTCAACGTCTTACAAATGAACTCGACAGAGAAACTGCTCCGGTAGTCATCGATGAACCGGATCATTTCTTAACGTTTCGGGTCGAGTCATGAGGCGAAAAAGCTGACGCGGCCTTCAGCAGCTCATTAGTGTCGCGTAGCTGGTGATTTTCACGGCGCAGCCTCGCGTTTTCGGCGGCCACATTTTCAGGCACAGGTTCTGGGATGTTTCCCGCACGGCGGGCAGGCTTAAGTCCATTGACGAGCCGTGTGCCATGAAACCCCCAGCTTTGGGGCTACTGCCTGGCACGCGGGGTGCATCGACATATTTTCCGCCACGATGCGGTCCTCTACAAGACGGACCACTCGGTCCTTTGCATCCTGGTCAAATTTTCTCGGCATGTTCCAGATTTTCCCATCTACTCAAACGGAACAAAACCTGGGACACTTCAAACAGCGTGCCAGAAACTGCGCACTCTTCCCTATCCGGTGACACATGCTGGGACGCACTCGCTAAATTCATAGCATGCTTTCTAAAAATAACCTTCCAGTTGCTAACCCCGCTCTGACACGCGCACTCTGCAAGGCACTCGTGGCAGGAGGGGAGGGAATCTCAGCTACGGAGATGCATAATGTCTTCGCCGCGGCCGGTATCACGGTGCTCGAGGGTTTTTCCTCCAAGACTGATATCGCCTACCACGCCTTGATGAACGAGCAACAATCCGCTGAGTCGAGCGGGCCACTGGCACGTTTTGTTTCAGAGGCTCTAGCTCCAGCCCGGTTCTTGAAGGGGCCACAGAAGCGTCAACGGATCATCTCCGACGTCGACACAATCCTTCGCACCTATCGGTTCAGCGTCACCGAGGAGGGGCACATCGTCCCTACAGGTGAAGGCGTCATCGGCGCCGACGCCCTGACCAGGCGGATAAAAGAGAAGCTTGTCTTGCGCGGCACTCATCCCGAGGCGCTGAGATTTTGTGAAGAAGAACTGATTAATCAGTCGATGTTCCATGCTGTAACCGAAGCGACAAAGTCACTGATGGAACGTATCCGGCCCGCAGACTGCGCGCTTGACGGAGAGAAGCTCACTCAGTACGTGTTCGGTACACGCAATAACCCTGGGCCACGATTCATAAACGATTTCTCCAGCCCAGCAGATGAGGCCGAGCATTTCGGATTCATCCATCTACTCAACGGAATCTACGGACACCTTCGTAACGATCGCGTCCATCGCGCACGTCTGGGATCGGAAGAAAAGGGACAAGATTTTCTCGACGCCATGGCGATGATCTCCTATGCACACCGGGTCATCGACAGGAGTTGGCTGAAGGGCCAAGCCTAAGCTGCGGATGGTCGAATTACCGCCACCCCTAAGGCAATATGTCAGGGGTGGGAGGCGGTGGCGTCCCTGACAGCCGGCCAGTTACGCTTTCTTCTTGACGCTCGTGGGGGCAGCCCCGCGGATTGCTCCTTGTCCTTGTCCGGAACAGAGGCCTCGGCCGCCTGAGTGACCCTTGCGGCAGCCTGCTGTTCATAGACGAACGAATTCGACACAGACAGTACCGAAGGATGCTGGTGTCCCACACATCACCGTCGGGCCGACGTTCGCCCCTCGTTGCAACAGTTCAGCAGACGCTGTATAGTCCAGTACATGCTGACTATTGCTTCGCGCTTGGACGTGATGAACCGATTGGGTCGGGCGATGGCCGATCCCACCCGATCCCGTATTCTCCTGACCCTGCTGGGCGGCCCGGCCTACCCGGCCGCTCTCGCCCGGGAACTGGAACTGACGCGGTCAAATGTGTCGAACCACCTCACTTGCCTACGGGACTGCGGAATTGTGGTCGCAGAACCGCAGGGGAGGAAGACCCGCTACGAGATCGTCGACGCCCATCTTGTCCAAGCGTTGAACTCACTGCTAGATACCACTCTGGCTGCCGACGAAAATGCCCCGTGTATTGACTCGGCATGTGACGTGCCCGGGTGTGCCACCGGAGAGGGGAACAGGTAAGTGGTAACTGGTCTCCTGGGGGCGGTTGGTCTGTTTATCGCCACCAATATCGACGACATCATCGTGCTCTCGCTGTTCTTCGCCCGTGGGGCCGGCCAAGCAGGGACCACACTTCGGATCCTGGCCGGGCAGTACCTTGGTTTCGCGGGCATCCTCGCAGCCTCGATTCTGGTCACCCTAGGGGCGGATGCCTTCCTGCCCATCGAGGCGATCCCCTACTTCGGGCTGATCCCCCTGGCCCTAGGGCTGTGGGCGGCCTGGCAAGCCTGGCGGGGAGACGATGACGACGACGATGACGCGAAAGTCAGCGGAAAGAACGTAAGCGTCTTGACCGTCGCCGGGGTGACCTTTGCCAACGGTGGCGACAATATCGGTGTCTATGTCCCGGTTTTTCTCAACGTGGATACCGCCACCGTTATCATCTACTGCTTTGTCTTTCTGATTCTGGTGGCGGGCCTGGTCCTGTTGGCGAAGTTCGTGGCCACCCGTCCGCCCATCGCGGAGATTCTCGAACGCTGGGAGCATGTGCTGTTCCCTATCGTCTTGATCGGCCTGGGTACCTTCATCCTCGTCAGCGGCGGCGCCTTCGGCCTTTAATAAACTCATCCCCCGTGCTGCTAGGGCCTCTCTAGGTTTCCGAGCGTGTCAAGTTGTTTGTGTGTGGGGCTAGGTTTATAGGTATTTGTCGAAGCGGTCGGGAAAAGCCACGGCCATCTGGTTGATGGCTTGTTTCCAGCCAGAAACTCGGGCTCCTTCCATGAGTCTGCCGGCTGTTCTTGA
>NZ_JBEHFV010000041.1:0-15896 GCF_040225855.1 Corynebacterium sp. KPL2850 | reverse complement strand
AGGTCATCAATCAGTTTCGCGATGTCAGGGTTAGCAAGCAGCTTCTTTTCAATCGCATCAATCTTGGCCTTATCAGCTTAGATCTCGTCGTGCCACACTAGTCATTCTGGCTTATCTCCTCATGCAGGTTGGGAACCTACACACAAACCATCAGACACTCTCATGCATTAGGCAACAGCCCTGGAATCTGGTAGTACGTGTTGGCCAGTGCCGTCGGTGTTAGAACTTAACCTAAAATTTTGACTAGAACGAATGCACCGCCGCAGCATCGAGGGCATACCGGTACACCGTAATGATTGGGAAAAGTCAAGTCTCATCTACCTCACCGGTTAAGAGATGGTGGGTCGATCGCATATGGAAATCGCGAAAATAGGCTGCACTACTAAACCTTATGACCTCCGAATATAGATTGAATCTCGTCATCGGCATGCGCGAACGGAATCCGTTCCTGTTCGATGCGTAGCTTGCCTTCGGTGAAAAGGTGGCGATAGGCGCGCTGCTCTTCGGTGGTGAGGTGGCTAAGTGCTGCGGAGCCGTCGCCGGGATCGGGGACCGCGAGGTGGCGGAACGCGGTGACGGTGGCGGTATCCATGAGCAGGGACTCCGTGTGGGGAAAGTGGGCGCGCACGCCGTTGAGGATGCTGAAGCCGGCGGCGTCAAGGTCGCCCCAGTAGGTGATTTCGGCATCGTGGAGCCAGGCAAGGGCGTGAAGTTGGCGGGCGGCATGGTCGGCGCCGAGGATGGCGATGGTGGGTGGGGCGGCATCGGAAAGCAGGGGCAGGGCTAGGAAGGTCTGCTTGTTTTCTACGATGAGAACGCGCGGGGGAGCGGCGGGAAAGAGCTGTGCAGCCTGGGAAAGGGGAACCTCGATATCGGACAGCGCTGGGGCGTGGTTGAGGTAGCGCAGGCGCAGGCGGGCATCGGTGCGGCGCAGCCCCAAATCCGTGATGCCAAAGGGCGAAAGCAGGGCGAGCAGCAGGCGGCGGTGGGTGCCTATCCATTTGCCGTCTACTCCTTCAACTGGGACGGCGCGCTCCCACTCGCCGGAGTCCGGGTGGGCGCGCAGCCAAGTCAAGCATGGTGTCAAGCAGCGCAGATCGTATGCGTTTAGCTCCTTCCACTGGGCATAGGTGCGGTACACGGCGTCGGCGAATGCAGGGGAGTCGGGGAAGATCGCGGCGATGTCGTGTGCGCGCTGTTGCGCACGGGAGTATTCGGCGCTGAGGCCCGCGGCCGCGGCGATACGGGGCGCACCGGTAAGGACCGCGCGGGTGGGAACGGAATTGGTGCCTAGGCCCGTGCGGGACCAATTGCGCGGTTCGTAGTGGATCTCTTCTTGGTGCGGCCAGCGCTGCCAGGCGCGGATGAACTCCTGGGTGGCGGGGACATCGCGCGCGGCGTTGGCGGCCGTTGGCGGGTGCAGCGGCCAATCGATACTCAGCGAATCGGGAGTCGACAAAGCCTTCGCAAAGTGGTTGCGCAGGTATTTTGCCGCATGGGTGTGCAGGTCATTAGGCATCCGCATCGGTGGACTCCGGGGATTCCTGGGAGTAGGAGGTGGCATCGATAAGCGAATAGCCCGTACGCGCCTGCGGGCGGCCTTGGATAATGGGCTCGTCGTAATTGACCACGATGGTGCCATCCACGTACGGCGATAGCGTCTGAATGAGTTTGAATGGCGTTGCCAAAATCATGTGGAAGCCAAAGGACGCAAACACGGACATGGCGGTGCGCGTAAAGGCCGGGTCGGCGCGGTCGAAGGCCTCATCCAAAATGATGGAACCGTAGGTAGGAACGTCCTGATCCGGCTCCGCCAGGCGGAAGCGCAGCGCCGCAGCCAAGCAGAAGAACACCAGCTTTTGGGCCTGGCCGCCGGAAAGAGAGGCGGAATCCTGATACGTATTGGCGGTCGTGCCATCGGGGTAGCACTCGCGGCCGATGAAGCTGACGTGCTTGCGGGTATCCAGAACCAGGTTTCGCCACCGAATATCCTCCGGCTCAGACGAGCCCAAGCGGCTGAGAATCTTGTCCAGGGCGTGGTAGCGCGCTACCGCAGCTTCGGGCTCATCGGCGCTAATCTCCGCCAGGCTATGGGACGTTGCGGCATCGAGATCCCGCTGGAAGTCTTGCACCACCTGGCCCCGGGCATCTTTTACATCAATGCGCAGGGTGCGGTCGCCATTGAAGGGCGTGAGCTCCAGGGACTTATTAATAAACTCCATGCGCTGTTCGATATCGCTACGGGCATGGCGAAGGGAGGAGGCGAGGTGCGATAGGTTTTGCACCGTCGTGCCATTGAGCAGCTCCAAGAACTGAGCGCGAAAATCCGCCAAGCGGTCCGCGCGCAGGAATTTCAGCTTCTCCATGCCTTCGCCGGCGAAGCTGGCCTGTGGCTCCAAATCCGCCGCTTCCGCCGGCCACTGCGATAGGTACTTGTGCAGGACGGAGACAATCTTGGCATTCGTCTCCTCGATGCGGCGCGCGGCCCTGCGCGCGGTTTCTTGCAGGCTGGCCTGTACCTCATCGCGCCGGGCATCGATGTCATCGATGGTGAGTTTTCTTCTGCCCTTGTGCAGAGCCTCTTCGACCGCCTTGGCGATGCCCTGATCCGCCACCGTGGGCACTGTTCCGATGCTCTGGCGCCGCTGGGTGGAGCGGTTCAGCTCGCCCTCCACGTTGCCGAGGTGTTTTTGGGCTTGATTGAGCTGAGTGCGGGCAGCGGTGAGCTTTTCTTTTGCCTGCTCGTGCGCCGTGGCTAGGGCCTGCGCCTCTGGTGAGGAAGCCAAAGAATCATACTGTTCTTGCAAATCGCGCTTTCGCGCCTCAGCAGAAGCGGTATCAATATCCTGGAACTTAGTCTCCAGTACCCGCTGCGCTTTATCGCGCTGTGTGCGCAGGATATCCATCTTCCGGTTGAGCTCATGGACCTGTTTGGCCATGGCGCGAGCAGTGGCCTTCGCTTCCTCCAATTGGGCACGCAGGAGCTCAATTTTGGCGGTATTGGTAGAACCTACTCGGTACCACCGCGTGCCATTAAAGCGCGTGCGATCATCCTTGATAAAGCGCGTCGAGCCATCCTTATCCTTGGGCCGGCTTTCCAAGCCATCGCGCGTGACGGCCGGGGTCTTGGTTACCTGTTCGAGCGCCGCCACCGAGTTGACGCATTCGTAGTTAAAGCGGCTCGAAATATGGTGGCGCACCCACTGCGCCATGGGGTGATCTTGAAACTCCAATTTGTGGATGAGCTGTTGCGGGCTGCGCGCGGGCGCGGGCGCAGGAGCAAACTCGGGGATAGTGCGGTACTCGAGCCGGGTACCCACATTGCGAGAATTGACCCACTGGTTAATGGCTTCCCGCGCGGTTTCCGGAACAAGCAGGGCGGCGGCGAATCCGTGTAGCAGCTTTTGGATCACCGGTTCCCACTCCGCCTGCTGCGGGGCAATATCCAGTAGTTCTCCTGCAAAAGGAAGTTCCGATTCGGCATACCCTGTATCCTGCGCGAGTTGGGTGCGCAGCTCTACGAGGGCCCTATCTATATTGGTGCGCCGCGAGCTAAATGAGTGCAGCTCACTTTCTAGACCAGCACTTGTTGTCGCTGCATCGCGGGCGGCCACGCCTGCTTCTTGTTGCTGCTCAGTAAGTTGGGCCGAGTCAGCCTCAAAGTCCGCGATGCGCAGGCGGGCACTTGCCTGCAGCTCGGCGAAGCCCTGCGGGTTGAGCTCAAAGTGATTGGTCCACTGGTCAGCGGCAGCGGCAAGGTGGTGGAACTCCTTGGAGCGGTGCTCAATTTCCTTCTCCGCGGTTTCAATTTTGGCTTCTAGGGCGGCCAGCTCGCCAGCACTGAGCTGGGAGACAGCCACCGCGGCGCGGCGCTCGGCATCGTCAAGGTGCTCGACCTCCGCTTCGAGTGCCTCGGCCGCTGACTGCGCCTCTGCCTGCTGGGCGGTCAGCGCGCGGATGCGATAGTCCAGTTCTTCTGCCACCAAGCGGGCGCGCACCGCCGGCAGCGCCTCATTCATCGCCTCGGCCTTGTGCTTATCCGCCTCCGCGGTGGTGCGCCGGGAGTGCAATTGGGGCAGGGGTGCCAGCGTCTCAATCTGGGCCTTGACGTCCTCTACCCGCAGGTATGCTTGGCGCAGATCCTCGAATTGCTCCACCGCTTCCTCCGCCCGCTCAAAGGTAGACGGCGTATCCAGCATATAGTCCCGGAAAAGCTGGTCCAGGCTGGATAAAGACTTGGCGGACTGCGTGCGGTGAAGCAGGATCTGGCCCTGCTCGCTCTTGATGCCCAGGCGTTTGCGGAAGCGATCCGCAAACGTGGTGTACGTCGGGGTAAATGACGCGCCAGGACCCTTGTACATGGCCTTAATCTTGCGGGTATCCAGGCTGCGGGTGAGCAAGGGGCTGAGCTTATCGATGTCCTCATTGCCCTGCACCACCCCATAGAGCCTCTTAATCTGGCTCACCGAATTTTCACCGCCGTTGAGACGGAAGATGGCGATGAGGGTGTGCTGCGTGCCAGCCCCATTATCGTAGGTCAACGCCACCACTGAGTTTGTTGCGCCCTCACGCAAATACTCCGGGGCGATTTCACCCGTGTGCGCATTTTCTTGCTGCCGCCACGCCCCGCGAATATAGGAAACGAGGTTGCGCCCATTATGCCGACCGAGGTCCTGCTGCGATGCCGCATTGAACTTGAGGTCCTTTTGCGGCACCAATACCGCCGACATCGCATCAAGCAGCGTGGACTTGCCCGAACCGGATCCGCCGGTGATAAGGAAGCCCTTGCGGGCTACCGGAATGGAAAAGTAGCCGTGAAAAGTGCCCCAGTTAATAAGCTGGATACGGCTAATGCGGAATTGGCCTGGATACAGGTTAGTCATCGGAAGCATCCTCCTGGTCGCCCTCGGCTTCTGCGAGGCGGGCGTATTCGTCCCGGATGGCGGTGACCGTGGCGGCATCGAAAAGCTGGCGCAAGACGGGTGATACCTCGTAGCGCCCTTCCGTCTCGGTGGCGCTCAGCAGCGAATATTCATTGCGGATGCGTTTAATCGCCGCATTGAAGCGGTTATTAAACCCAGCCTCATCGCGGTTATCAACCGCGCGGACGTAGCCAATACCCTCCCGGAGATCTTCTACATCCACAATCACCCGTTCACCGGGCAGCGCCAAACCAAGTTCCTGGCGCAGGTTCAACAGGATGGCGGTATCGATGTGCTTGAGCTTATCCGTGCGCAGCACCTGCGGAATGGGCAGCGTTTCCTCTTCTACCATCCGCGTAAAGGCAAACCCTTCTCCTTCATCGACCACCAGCTCGAGGAATACCTCATGCAGGCGGGCGCGCAGGTTGTCTTCGTCTGAGATGATGGCGGACCATAAGACAGGTTCCTTGTGCGCACGCACCAGCGGGCCTTTCAAAAGCTGCACCAAGGCGCGGCGCGAGTTATAGGTCAGCGATCCTTTATCGTTTTCCCACAGCGGGGGCTCATGCGCGGAATCGACGCGATGGTTATCAGTAGCGGTCACTACAACTCCTCAACGGTGGTGCTTTCGAAATACATAGTAGGGATATACGCCGCGCGAATGGTCCCATCTTCTTCGGTCCAAGTGACCTTTTCATGGGCATCATGCAAAGCCGGTAGCGGGTGCTGGTCCGCAATGTGTACCAAACCCACGACGCTGGCTAGGCCCTGCGTGGGCGGGTACGCCTGCAATACCTGGCCAATCGTGCACGGGCCCGCCTTGCCGACGGCACCGCGAATCGCCGCATGCAGTTCCTCAAAGTCAATCTCTGACTCGCGCACTAACTCATACAACGCCTCCGCATTCTCTTGGCCTGGCTGGAAGGCCTCCGGTGCTTCTTCCACGACCTCGCGTCCTGGGTTGGCTAGTTGGATGCGCGAGACTGAATGGACATGCCGATGCGCTGCAGGGGCGTTTCCATGCGGTGAAAGGCTTTCAGCTCCGATCCTTGCGCTGCATCAATGGCCATGCCCCGCGCCTCGCGCAGTAGCTCAATCATGCGGCGGTCTTCGGCAAATTGTTCTGAAGAGACATAGTTGCGCAAGCTGCGCGCCAGGCCAGTCATCGTTTGATTGACTTCGAAGCTCGTTTCTTCCATATCGCGGAAGAGATTCCGCAGCTGCCGCCGGTTTTCTGGCGCTAGCTCTTGGCCAACGTCGCTTTCTAGAACCTGCTTAATCCACTGGTCCAGCCACGCGCTGCGTTCTCTATCCATGAGGTAGGAATAGAATCCGCGGAAGCTGCGCCCAGCGTCCGATTCCGCGATGTGGTCTACACCGCTGAAGATTTCCTCGAGCACTTCGCCGCGGTAACCTTCTGGATCCAAAAGCTGTCGGCGCAATCGGTGATTGAGGGCTTCAAGTTCGTGGCGCACCCTGGCGAAATCGCTTGGCACCGCCATGGCCATGTTCAGCACGTCTTGGACGCGCTCCTGCGTTTCTGCCGCAGTCAGCCTTTCAAACTGCCCTAAATGAGCCTTTTCAATTTCGCGGTCAATGCGATCTCGCTCCGCCTCTAAGCTGGCGACGCGGCTCGAAATATCCTCATTCGTATCCCGCGCCAAGCGCTGTAGCGCCGAGCCGATAGATTCCACGCGCGATGCCGTGACCGTAGTAACCGGCGTTTCCCAACGCTCAACGGCTTCGAGCGCGGACAGTGCTTCCTCGCTCGGTTCCAACGTTTCCCCGCGCGAGCTCTTGCCAGACTTTCGGACTAGCCAACCAGCTTTTACCCAGTCATTGCAATAACTTTGCGGTGTGCGCGGCATCGAGAATTTACTGGCAAGCACCTCGAAATCGGTGACCATCAGTTCATATACCTCCGCCGCTGGCCGCGCCCGAGTGCCGCGGGGGAAGTACTCAGCAATCAGCGCCAAAATCACCGGAGCATTATCGGCCGCCAGCAGCCGCACTGCGGCGGAATCATGTAATAACCGCCGCAGTGAAAGGGCGCGAGCTTCAACAGACATGATTCGATTTTGCCAGCTACGTCGGACACGTGCAGCGTAGTTTGACTCACTTATTCGAATCAGTGGATTCGCCCGCGCATGGTGGCCCTCGCGGGCCGAGAACTAAGGGACTGTATTAGTCCTTATTAGTCCTGCTTAGTCCTGCGCAACGGTGACGTTGACGTCAATATTGCCGCGGGTGGCATTGGAGTAGGGGCAGACCTGGTGGGCGGCATCGGCAAGCGCTTGTGCCTTGTCGTGCTCCTGTGCGGGGATGATGACCTCGAGCTCAACTGCGAGCTTGAAGCCTTCGCCCTCCTTGCCAATGGACACGCGGGCGCCCACGGAGGAATCGCCCAACTCAGCCTTCTCGCTGCGGGCTACCGCCTGCAGGGCGGAGTGGAAGCAAGCGGCGTAACCAGCGGCGAAGAGCTGCTCCGGGTTGGCGCCATTGCCATCGCCGCCCATTTCCTTCGGGGTGGCCATCTTGAAGTCAAGGTCAGAATTTTGGACCACGGCGCGGCCATCGCGGCCTGCCCCGGTAGCGAGTGCTTCAGTGGTGTAGAGGGGATCCATGATTACTCCTTTTCTAAAGTAGTTTTCGTACCAGTAGTAAGTACAGCCGCCGATTGTACTCAGAATTATCACCGGCGTTTTTCGAGGTCAGTGACCTAAGAAGTGAAAGGACGCGCTAGGAAAAGGCGGTACGGCTCAAGTGAGTGTTGCGGGCCTACTCAACCCGCGCCGGGGGAGTGGGCGCTCCTTCTGGCGGAAGTACCTTGGGGTAGCGCTTGGATTGGCTGGATTTCCCAGCACTCTCGGCAGTACCGCCAGTGGTGGGCGCAGTGGCGCCGACTACTTCGGCTGTCTTTGCCGGAGAAGGTCGATGGGGTGCCGGATCCCAATGGGTATCGACAAGCTTGCGCTGGCACACCCAACCCACCGCGAGGATGGCCAGGCCGATCACTGCGATGAGAATGCCACTCCATACACCGCCGGCTTGGATGGACCAGCCGAGCAGCAGGCCAAGCCAGCCAAAATCGGCATCGCCAAAAGTGGTGTTGGCGTCGCCGAATGAACCCAACACACTCAGCAAGAAGGCGGGCAGGAAAGTAATGAGCAGGCCATTGGCAAAGGAACCCAAAGCCGCTCCGCGGCGTCCACCGGTGGCATTGCCATACACGCCGGCCGCGCCACCGGTGAAAAAGTGTGGCACGAGGCCCGGCAAAATGAGGGCGACGCCGAAAGCTGGGTTGAGCCAAAGTGATAGCACGGCCAAGCCGACGAGGCCGCCGGTGAAGGAGAAAATGAAGCCAATGAGCACGGCATTTTGAGCGTAAGGGAAGACAATCGGGGCATCGAGCGCTGGGATCGCGCCGGGAACCACCTTTGCCGCGATACCTTGGAAGGCGGGGACAAGCTCACCCAAAATGGTGCGGACACCGAAAAGGATGACGGCAACGGCCACGCCAAACTGTAGGCCCTGCGTTATGGATTGCATGAGGTAATTGCCCACATCGGTGGCGCCATCCGGGAAGGCCGTGAAAGCCTCATCGGAGCCTGCACGCGCAATAAACAATACGGCGAGCACGAGGTACATCAGCGCCATAGAAAGGGCCGTCGCCACCATCGAATCGCGCAGGAAGCGCAAGCCCTCCGGGAGTTTCAGGTCCTCAGACGAAGGCGACATTTTATCGCCCTTACCGCCTACGGCTTTGCCGACGCCACCTGCGACCAAGTACCCCGCCGTACCAAAATGCCCAATTGCCACGGAATCATCGCCGGTAATGCGGCGGGTAAAGGGGTGGGCTATAGCGGGCAAAGACACCATCAAAATGCCAAGCAGTCCCGCACCAAAGGCGACGATGACCCACGAAGGATATCCGGTGGCAACGAGCACCATCGTCAGCAATGTGGACATGAAAAGTACGTGGTGGCCAGTGAGGAAGACGTAACGAAGCGGTGTAATACGGGCCAAGATGAGGGAGACAACAAACCCCAAAATCATGATCCAAGCGACTTGGCTGCCGAAGCTATCTTGGGCGATGCCGACGATGGCTTCATTAGTCGGTACCACTCCCTGTGCGCCCGTCGCGCCGGTGATCATGGCACCCAGCGGTTCTAGCGAATCGGATACTAGGCCAGCACCGGCGCCGATAAGGAGGAAACCCAGTGTGGCTTTAATCGCGCCGCCGATGGTTTTGCCGGCGCCGCGCCCCATGGCACCTAGGCCGACGGCAGTGATGATGCCGATAAGAAAAGCAGGTACAGCGAGGATTTCGTTGACGAGAAAGTTGGCTATGGCGAGAAGAATATCCATGGCGTTATTCCTTAAATGTCATAGAGCTCGCGAAGAGCCGTATCTAGTTCGGAAGCGGAAGTAAAATCTTGGATAACGTATACGGGAACGCCGACATCGCCCAGCGTGGCAGCGATTTCACCCGAGGTAAGCAAAAAATCCGCTTCGCTAGCTCGGCCCTTCGCCGAAATAGTGTCGGTTGCCTCAACGTTGAGGTAGGGACCCCAGCCCCATTCATCCAGGACCTGCTCCAAGGTGTTTTTGAGAAAAAGTGAGGTTCCTAATCCATTGCCACAGACCGTTAGAATCTTGCCTTTGGAAGCCACGGAGTCCTCTGCAGTTTTGTGGGTGGTTTCTGAAGGGGCTGTCGCCGCGGAAGTAGTACCACTTGGAGCAGAGGAAGAGGTTTGAGTTGGGGTATCTGAGGTGATGACCTTCCGTAGCTGTTCTTCAGTCTCTGCGCGGTCAAGATCTTCGCGTTTAGTCGCCAAAAGCCTAGCTAGCTGTTTCATCGCTTCCACATGCTCCGATGGGCTCTTGGCCGCGCACCCAACTACTAGATGTACGGGATCGTTGGAAGTATGGTGAAATTCCACTGGCTCTGAAAGCCGTACCCACGACAGTGAGGTTTCTTTTACCGCCTCTGATGGGCGCGCATGGGCGAAAGCGAACCCTCGTGCGACCACGATATAGGGCCCATTGTCCTCGACAGATTGGATCATGGATTCCGTGTAGTCAGAAGTTACTGTGCCGGCTTCTTCCAAAAGTTTGCTCGCCAGCCGGATTGCCTCCCTCCAGTCATTGGCAGTGCCGTGAAGATCCACGGCACCCGGTGCCAATAAAGAGTCCACTGTAGCCATTTATTTCTCCCATCACATAGTTAGGGTTTATCAAGAAAAATTATTCCTTATTTTAAGGCGCGTGAGAAGGAAGGTAAATGGAAATGCTTACTTCTTGATAGAAGAGTCCAGCTCAAACGTTTGGCGCCCAATTTCGTTTTGGCCAAAATTGTCCTTAGCTACAAGCTCTACGGGGGTGGATTCATCATCGAGCTCGTAGGCGATCGCGCCAGAAGCGGTACCGTCTTTTTTAATCTTCTCGAGCAGGGAATCGGTGAGCTCTGGATTATAAAATGATCCGACCTCGAGCTCGTTTACGGTATCGGGGTTATTGTCTTGGATAGCGGTAAGGTACTGGAGGAAGTCCAAGGCTGAAAGCTCTGCATCCGATTTATTAGTGACGTCATAATAAAAGACGATGAGTGGCTTCTCTCCATCCTCATTGCCCGGCTCACCGGTGGGGATTATGCGGTGATCTGTGATCTTGATCGTAGCTGCCGGCATCTCGAGCACATTGTCCTTGAAGCTCCGGTTGGAGTCTGTGCCCTTTAGGGGGTTGACGGTGGTTGGGTCGTCACTGATCTTTTTCAAAATCGCTGTAAGGGTGACGTGCTGAATAGCAACATCGAAGGATAACGTATCGCCGTCCACCTTGAAATCTTTTTCGTCAGATGAGGCTGCCATGAGTGCAGTATCGGTTGCTACGATGTCTCGTTTCGAGGTGATAGTTTCGCCAGCTGCAGCGGCTTCGGCATCAAATGATCCTATCCAGTAGATCGAGCGATTCTTGCCATTATCAAATGTCCATTCCACAGTAATGACGTCATCAGTGATGCTGGCTTCCATCCAGCCATCTTCGGAGGCGCTGTCCTCCTGCTTCCACGTGCCGATCACGGATTGGGATTGTGATTCAGTAGATTTAGAGTGCTGGTCTTGTTGTGATGATTCGTTGTCATCATCAGGACTCGAGCATGCTGTGAGGACAAGAGCAGAAGCAAGAACGAGAGAAGGCAATAGTTTTCCCATATAAAAGTTTTACCCTAAGGGGGTGGGGAGGGGTCAGCGCGGGAAAGATGAGGAAATTGGTCTTTCGCGAGCTATTGACTAATCTTTTGGGAGCGGAGTGTCGTAATTTACGACATGACTTCCGTGTGGGGCTATAGCTCAGTCGGTTAGAGCTCCGGACTCATAATCCGTCGGTCCCGGGTTCGAGCCCCGGTGGCCCCACGGTAGAAGGAGGCGTCGGCAAGCAGTGCTGGCGCCTCCCTTTTAGTATTCGGTGTGCACGCGCTCGGAGAAAATCGGCCTGGCGGTCAGCTCGATGCGGGTGCCGATATTTGTGTCGTCTGGGTTACTGCAATGGACGGATTTTTGATTCGTGGCCATGATGCAGTGGAGATCGTAGCTGTCACCAGAGTTTGGGTTCTTTACAGTAATATCGCTCTGCCAGGCTTCAGTAACCGTCGGATGAGGGGTTTCGAGCCTGTATGTGGCATCCATCGCGTGCTTATAAATGTCCAGGGCAAAGGCGCAGTCGGTGGCGTCGTCGGCGATGATTTGTGCGTAATCGCGGATGCCGCAAATGCCGCCTACCTGCGCAGCGAGCGCGGAATCATCGTCTTTCTCCGCTTTCTGCAGCTTGAAAGGTGCGGCAGGCGCGGAAGAAGCGGAAGCCGTGGAATCAGTATTGGCGTCGGCATCGGCAAGCGTAGTGCTGTCTGAATTGGTGCTGTGCGGGGTGGTATCGGTGAAATTGGGCTCATCGTCTGCGGGGGAGGACGAGCAACCAACCAGCAGGAGCGCCGGCAAGAGCGCGAGAATCTTTTTCATGCGGAATGTAGGGAGAGGTAGGAGGGCAGTAGAACAGGAAGAGTGTAGCACCGCAGCGAATGTGGGCAGGCGAATTGCGCGCGGGTGAGTAGTGCAGTCTAATAAACGGCATGACAGAAGTAGATCCGCTCATTGAGTCCCTCTATCGCTGGTCCGATGTCAGCGGTGTATTGCTGATGGGAATTATCGGCGGCACCATTGCGCGCAAGCGCGGGTACGACATCATCGGGTTTTTCTTTATCGCGATGTTTTCTTCCCTGGGCGGGGGTATGGTGCGCGATGTGCTTATCAATCGCGGCACCGTGGCGGCGATGAGCGAGCCGGAGTATCTGTACCTGGCTTTCACGGGCGCGTTGATTGCGCGCTTTGTCTACTTTAAGGGCAAGACTTGGGATTATATCCAGGCGCATGGTGATGCCGTCGTTTCTGGCCTGTGGGCCGGCACCGGTGCTGTGAAGGCCATTACCTATGGGCTGCCGCCGATTCCGTGCATCATGATGGGCGTGTTTACCGCTACCGGCGGTTCCATGATTCGCGATATCGCTATGGGGCGCGAGCCCGCCGTCTTTGGCGATAATCAGCCGACGGTGATTCCGGCCATCGCCTGTGCGGTGATCGTGCTGGTGGGAAATCACTTCGATATGTTGGCCGTCGGCATGATCGTGGGGCCATTGGTTTCCATTTTCTTGGCGCTGCTGGGCATTTGGGCCGGTTGGCGCGTGCCCGCGAACCAGGAGTGGGCGCCGATTAATGATACGGCTGCGCAGGTTAAGGTGCTGGCGAAGAAGGCAGAGAATAAGAGCCGCGCGGTCGGGCGCAAGCTGGAGCCGCACCGCGTGCGCTCTTGGCGCCACCGGCAGATGGAAGAGGCGTTGCAGCGGCGCATCGAAAAGCAAGTGCGCTCCGGCAAGCGCCGCCAGGATGCGGCGGAGGAGGCCAGCGAGTTTTTGCAGTCCTTCGAATCAGATGTCGATCAGTTGAGTAGCGTCTCAGCTGAGTCTGAGGACATGGACTTTGGAGTGGACTTTACCGGCGATTCCTATGAGGAGGAGCAGACCTCCAGCGAGGAATCCCAGCGGCTGCTCGATACGATTCTGGAAGATGACAAGCTTACCGATGAATTGATTGACCGCCTGATGGACCGCTACCAATCGCGCGACTAGGCCCCTAGGCCTCTGCTTGCCGATGCCCCCTAAATTAAGCACCTGAGTCCGGATTCCTGGTAGAAAACTGGCATCAATTTTTCAGCTAGGTGCCATATCCTTGAACCATGAATTTGAGGTATTACTTTTTTGAGCTGTGGGGCCTCATTGTTGACCATGGCTTGCCGCTCATCGCATTTGTGATAATCGGCATTCTTCTGCCCCGCATGGGCCGCCTAGCCATCCGGATTATCGAACATAATTTGGATGAGCAAGAAGAGTCCACGAAGGCACGGCTGGCGCTGACCGGAGCATTGGTCTACATCGTCCAGGCGGTTGCGTACTTCCTATTGGTTGCCGCCGCGCTGACTAACCTCGGCGTTCCGGCGCTGGGCGCTGCGGTGCCTGCGACGATAGTTTCCGCGGCGGTTGGTTTCGGTGCCCAGTCCGTGATTTCTGATTTTCTCTCCGGATTTTTCATCCTCACGGAAAAGCAATTCGGCGTGGGTGACTACGTCTCCTTTGCTGGCATTCCTGGGGTGGAAGGGGATGTGGTGACGCTGACCCTGCGCACCACGAAGGTGCGCACCCCAACTGGTGAGCTGGTGACTATCCCCAATAGTTCTGCCGGTGTGGTGACCAACTATTCCAAGGAATGGTCCCGTGCGGTGGTTAATATCAACGTCCCCGTGCACGAGGGCGAATCCTTGCCGGAGATTACGAGCCGCGTCAAAGAGATTTCGGAGCACGCTATTGAAGCCCCAGATATCTCTGTCGATGTCGCCGGCGAGCTCACGGTCCTTCCCGCCACTCAATTGGTCAGCCCGCAGGTTGCCGGTCAGCCGTGGCAGGTGGGCTACCGCATCATGGTGACTGTGAATCCCGCCCGCCAGTGGTCCGTGGAGCGCGCTATCCGCTCGGCGTTGCTTTCGGAATTCTGGGACCACTACGGTTCCGCCATCGACTTTGATGAGCTGCAGGAACAGAAAAAGAAGCATTCGGCAGAACCAAAGCATGCCGCGGCGCAATCGGCCAAGGACGCCTTGGATGCCGGGGAAGGATCCCGCCCCAATACGCCAGTGGATGACCCCACGGTGGAAGAGGAACTGGCCCCAGAGGAAGTTGAGCTTGCTGAGACCAAGCTCGATGAGCAGGCAGTCACGGATGAAGCGGGCGAAGATGCCGCAGAAGACGAGGCGACATCGCGCCGGAAGATCTGGCGCTCGATTCAGACAAATACGCGATTCCAGAAGATCGCCACCATCGGCGGGCGCGTGCGCGCCTCCACCACAGGCCTTGTGGCGGGCCTTCTCGTCGTTGGGCTGCTCATCCTCGCGGCAAGCAACCCAGAGGACGCGGATGCAGGTTGGCTATCGCCAGAGTATTGGAAGGAAAGGGATACGCAATCTTCTTCCGAGGCGCCGACGGAATCTGAAGAGAATGTGCCCTCGGAAGACCCTCTTACTACCGGCACCCCAACCGAGCCGACGGATGCTGAGTCAACACCGACGACCACCAATACGCCGACCGTTCCTAGTTACCCCAGCCAGGACCCCAATTCCACTCCGAATTCCGGCGACGGGCACGGCAGCAATCAAGACGGGCCCGCTGACTCGAACGGCGATTCTGGCGATGGCCAAGGGAATGGAGATGGAGACTCGGGAGCAGACGGAAATAGCGGGGCGGCAAATAGCCAACAGACCGCGATTCCTTCAGAACCCCACTAGACGCTAGTGCAAACCGCCGTATACCTCGAGGCGGTCGGGCCAACGGCGATCGTTCTTCTCGTCTTGGTAGGTGACTCTTAAGCTATTGTCTCCGTCTTTTCCGCATATGAGTGCGCGACCATCTGATCCAATAAAACAGTGAAGATCATAGGTCTTACCGGTGGTGGGGCTGGCGACGGAAATCTCGGTGCTATACGCGCCGTTGGCCTTCGGATCGGACTGCCGGAATGGATAGGAGTGCTTGATCGCTTCATCGAAAATAGCACCGGTAAATTCGCAGGATGTATGCTCGCCGGCTTCGATGGTGTCTCCCTGGTCGGTATATCCGCAGTCGCCGCCAATTTTCCCAGCGTAAATCGTGTGATTTCCAGCTGGGGGAGCGTCATCATTGGAGGCGGCATCGCCATGCTCGGCGCCTTCTTTATCGCCTTTTTCCTCGGTGGAGTCTTGAGAATTCTCCATGGTTTCCGTCACGGTCGTAGGAGCCGTGGAAGCCTCGCTGGGCACAAAAGCAGGTTCGGGATCGGCAGAATCGGAATCATTGGAGGTGCCGCAGGCGCTGAGCATGGTAAGGGACAAGGCGGCAAGCATTAAGGAGGTGTGGCGTTTCAGCATCATAAAAACTGGTAGGAATCGACGGTGTGAACGGTGAAAACTTTAGCATTTAAACCAGCATCTAGCTGCGGACTTATAGGAAATGCGGCAAAAGGTGGAACAAATTTAAACCACGGGCTGTTTCAGTAGACATGACATCATTATTTACACCTTTGGAACTTGGCCGTTATACGTTGAACAACCGCGTGACCATGGCGCCGCTGACGCGTCAGCGTGCAGGTCACAGCGGTGTACCCAGCGAGCTACACAAAAAGTACTATTCCCAGCGCGCTAGCGCCGGTCTCGTGGTGACCGAGGGAACCTTCCCCGCATGGACCAACCGCGCGTTCCCGGGCCAGGCGGGCATCGTCGATGACGAGCAAGCCGCCGGTTGGCGCGAGGTAGCCAATGAGGTACATGAGGGCCCGAACCCCGGAAAGTGGACACGGGGATTTAATCAAGATGCGATAGTAAGTGTAGCTGATCCGGCGGCTT
>NZ_JBEHFV010000040.1:0-16493 GCF_040225855.1 Corynebacterium sp. KPL2850 | reverse complement strand
AAGCCGCCGGATCAGCTACACTTACTATCGCATCTTGATTAAATCCCCGTGTCCACTTTCCGGGGTTCGGGCCCGTAAAGCCTGATCCTAGCTCCTGACATTGCTTATGCGCGAGAGCGCATCAAAAGCTTAGGGAATACAAGAGTGATCATATCGCGCCTATTCCGAAGAGGATTATTAAAAGGCGCTTCTTTAACGCCCAAAATTCTGTACGGCAAAAAGCTCACCATTCGCGCCAACGGCAATGCCCGTGCCAACCGTTTTCGCTTCTGGGTCCAGCAAAATCTTCCTGTGGCTGGGAGAATTCAGCCACATATTCACCAGCTTCGCATCTGCGAAGTCGTCCCATGCTTGAAGGACGTTTTCGCCACCGGCAGGAATACTATCCGGATAGGTTTCCCAGTGATTTGGCCGATGCTGCAAATCCCCTGTTCCCACCAAATGGTCGGCCCAGTCTTGAGCGATATTGTTTAACGCAGGGTTTTCTGTCACGGGATTTAAACCATGATCCGCCCTTGCTGCATTGACTTCGTTAACAATAGAGTGTGCACGGGCCCCATCGGGCTTCATGTGGCTAACTACTTCAGCAGCGTTACCGATAGGTCCTTGTGCCTTAGCTGGAGGGGTAGTTGCGGCTACCCCACCTCCCACTAATGCGGCACCCGCGATAGTCGGGGCTACAAACTTTTTAACAGAATCTGGAAGCATTTCATTGGACACACTTACCACTCCCTCGGATAAACTTGACTAAATTGCTCTACACAATTTCTTTTTCTTCACCTCCAACCCTAACGAAAAAGAAAAATATTGTCAGTGTATAGACAATATTTAAACTGAATTTCCGATATACTTAAATTATATTTAATGGTGCCAAGATTTTAATCTGCGGTGTGCGCCTTTCCTTCGGGATCTCGGATAGATTCCCATCCGGAAAGGCTGCTTTTCCGAGCGAGCTATTAACCACCACCAATAAAAATAACCGGCTGATCACAATCAGCCGGTTACCAGTCATGTCTCAAACAACAGACCTACCCACGCTGGGCGAACCCGAATAACTTCGCCCGGAGGGTCCACAGATTAATTAGAGCTTCCTCTCTACAAACACGATACCCTCGCCTAAGCATCGCGCTTGTGCAGCACCAACACGCCAAGGGCCCACAGCGCTGCGGCCCAGATGAAGAATACGATGCCGCTGCCTGCGGATTCCGTCCACAGTGCGTTATCCACTGGGACATTGAATAGCCAGTTCTGGAAAGCGGTAAAGGGCATAAAGCTACCGATCTTATCGCCTACCACGGGCATCATGCTGACGATTTGATCCACGCCCAAGTACAAAATAAGGCCCAGCGCCACAGAGCCCGCGGTCTGGCGAATGAGCATGCCGATGCCTTGGGCAAAGGCCACCACGAGGACCGCGGCCAGTGGGTACTTCCACAGCTGCTCGCGGCCGACTTCATCGTTCCAGGGGTCAAAGGTGGCGGAAATGGAGCTATCAGCAAGCAGATCCGTAAGCAGGTACGCGCCCACCACACCGATGAAGGTCAGTACGGCCGCGATGACAGCGTATAAGACCAGCTTGGCCACGGCCACGCTCCAGCGCCGTGGGGAGGCCATGAAGGTAATGGCTTGGGTGCCAAAGCGGTATTCCGTGGTCACCAGCATGATGGCCTGAATCATCAGCACCGGCAGGCCCAGGGTTACCAGGAATACGACGGTGAACTCGGCCCCAATAGGCTGAAAGCCCATATCAACGGCTTCCGGATCGAGCGGCTCAGTAAACGCTGCGGTGACACCAGCCCAACCCCACGAAAACAGAAGGAATAGCGCGGTGGTCCACCAGAAGGAGCGGGTGGTGCGCAGCTTAATCCACTCGGATTTCAAGATATTCAACATGGCGGATTAAACCTCCTGCTCGTTGGGGCGGGCGAACCCACCGGATTGGCCTGGCTGGCCGGATTGGCCGACCTGGCCCGCCTGACCTGCCTGCGCGCCCGAGGTACCAGGCGTGCCGGCGTGATACTGCACGGCATCGCCGGTGAGATCCATGAAGGCATCCTCCAGCGATGCGCTTTTCAGGGTGAGCTCATGCAGCGGCACCCCGGTGGAATAGGCCAGCTCGCCCACAAACTCGGTGGTCTGGTTGATGACCTCGAGCCGCGGGCGGCCCTCCTCATCCTTAGATTCGGTAAAGGACACGCCCTCCTTCCTTAGGGCCTCACCGAATTCCGGGAGGTGGTTAGAGCGCACATACACCAAGGACTGCGAGTGGCCGCGGACAAACTCGTGGGTGGGCTTATCCGCAACCATCTTCCCCTTGCCAATGACCACGAGGTGGTCTGCGGTCTGGGCCATCTCGGACAAGAGGTGGGAAGAAATCAAAATGGTGCGGCCTTCTGCAGCCAGCGCGCGCACGAGCTGACGCACCCAGCGGATGCCCTCTGGATCCAGGCCATTGACCGGCTCATCCAGGATGAGGATTCCGGGATCACCCAATAGAGCACCAGCAAGGCCCAAGCGCTGGCCCATGCCGAGGGAAAAGCCGCCGGCTTTCTTACCGGCGACATCGGAAAGCCCCACCAGCCCCAGTACCTCATCCACGCGGGAGGCGGGAATGCCATTGGACGCCGCCATCCACTTCAGGTGATTCGCGGCCGTGCGGTTGGGGTGTACCGCCTTTGCATCCAAAAGCGCGCCCACCTCGCGCAGCGGGTGCTCCAGGTCGCGGTAGGGTTTGCCGTTAACGCGAATCTGGCCCGCCGTGGGCTCGTCCAAGCCCACAATCATCCGCATGGTGGTGGATTTGCCGGCACCATTGGGCCCCAAGAAGCCGGTGACCACACCGGGCTTTACCTGAAAGGTGAGATCCTCAACGGCGCGGACAGACCCGTAATCCTTAGTCAGTCCCTGTACTTCAATCATGAGCACTACAGTGCCATAATTTTGGATACTTTACCGGTACAGTTTTTCCACTCGCTGCCGCAGGGCGGGAAAGGCATGGCGAAATGGCGCGATAAGCGGCAGGTTTTCCACCTCATCCAGGCCCACCCAGCGCAGCTCGTGCGATTCCTCGTTGGCGGTGGTGGGCAGGCGCAGGCCGCTGCGGGTGCGCGCTAACACGGTGGTATAGGTCCACTCCCCCGGCAAATCCCCCGCCGGAGGATAGGGCCCGGCCGTTACTTGGGTGTCGAGCACCTCGACATCGGCAGGCGCGATGGCGCATTCCTCGTGCGTTTCCCGCAGCGCGGCCTGAGTGGGGCTTTCTTGTAGGTCCCGCGCGCCGCCGGGAATCCCCCAGGTATTGCCGTTATTGGTCCACGCGGCGCGGTGTTGCAGCAGCACCTCGCGCCCGGCGACGAGGAAGAGGCCGGCGGCACCGAATTTTCCCCATACGCGAATGCCACTGGGGCCCGCCGCCCAGCCGTCTCCACTGTGAGGGTTATGCATATTTCCTATCCTAGCCACACACGCGGGTAAATGGTGGCGCCCAGCACACTGCGGGCGTTATTCTAAGTAAATGACTGAGCAGGCAGTGCGGGTAGAGTCAGAGCGCGATGAGGACGCTCACCCCAGCGATCACTGGCTGGATGAGGTTACCGCGCCCTCTCGCCCGGCCCTAAGCGGGCTGACCCACCGGGCCATGGAATGGTTTGCGGGCCCGGCGCGCCTGCTGCGGCGATTTTATTACTTCGCTTCCACCACCCCGGGCAAGCTTTTTACCGTCACCCTGATCCTCACGGTGGCATTAGGAGCCGCCGGCTTATCGATGTCCCAGTCTTCCGCCGCCCGCCACTCCGACCTCGACGAGCTGCTTAATACCACCGAGCCGATGTCCAATGCGGCCCACCACCTCTATAGCTCGCTATCGGTGGCCGATACCATCGCCACCACCGGGTTCGTGCAGGCCGGCGTGGAATCAGAGGGCAATCGCGAGCGCTATAACGATGCCATCGATGCCGCCTCCATCGCCGCGACCGAATCCGTGCTGGGCACCACGCCTGACGATGCCCGCGTGCGCGATCTCGTCACCTTCATCCAGCGCGAGCTGCCCATTTATACCGCGATGATTGAAAAGGCGCGCTCGAACCACCGCGCCGGCAATGCCGTGGCTAACTCCTATATGTCCAATGCCTCCTCGCTCATGCGCGAGCACATCCTGCCGGCGGCCTCCGAGCTCTTCCAGCTGACCACCGCAAAGGTCAACCAGCAACAGCAAAAGCTCACCTCGCCTCAGTGGGTGCCGCTCTCTGGCCTTTTGGCCGCGGTCTTCTTCCTCATCGTCGCGCAATGGTGGCTGTGGCGCCAGACGCGCCGCCGGTTTAACCGCGGCTTTTTAACCGCAACGGTGCTGCTCTTCTTGGCCATTTTTTGGGTGGCCCTGTCTAACTTGGCCACCTGGTCCACCGGCCATCAGGGCTTTGAAACCGCCTCGCGCCCGTGGGATTCGCTAACGGCCTCGCGCATTGAGGCGCAGCAGGCGCGCACCTCAGAAACCCTCGCGCTGGTGCTGCGCTCGTCTGAGGAAGATACGCTCGAGCGCTTTTCCGGCTCGGTAGATTCCATTGAAAAGGCGCTGGGGGACTATGAAAGCGCGCTGCATGATGATGACGTCGAGGTCAACGATCCCGAGCTCATCCACAGCGCCCGCGCCGCCACCGAAAAGTGGCAAGACTCGCACGAAAAGCTCATGGAGGCGCTGAGCGAGGGCGACTACGATGAGGCGGTCTACCAGGCCACCATCACCGATCCCGAGAATGGCGAGACCACCGCCGCGCAGTCCTTCAACGAGCTCGATAGCGAGCTTTCGGAGCTCATTGGCCAGGCGCGCATCGCCATGCGCACCTACCTAGAGCGCGGGCTGACCGCCATGACCGCGGTCTCCTCCGCCGTCTTCCTGCTCACCCTGTGCGCCATCTTCGCGGTGTGGCTGGGCATTCGTCCCCGACTGCAGGAGTACCTCTAATGCGCTACCGAGCACGGCTTACCGCACCGCTGACCGCCATCGTTGCCACCTGCAGTGTCCTCGCGCTGGCCGGCTGCGATATTCGCTCCGCCCCGCCGCTGGAATCGCCCGAACAGCAGGCGCTCGATGCCAGCCCCGGCCCGCCGCTGCCGGAGGGCTCCACCATAGAAGAAGCCGGTAGCACCGCGCCCAAGAAGGAAGACGATACCGAACTCAGAGGCACCTACCGGCCGGATGGCAAAACGGCGAAGGAGCGGGTGCCGGACATCGTCAAGCGCGGGCGCCTTATCGTGGGCGTGGACCGCTCCAATAACCTGCTGAGCTACCGCGATGCCGCCTCCGGCGATGTCCGCGGCTTCGAGGTCGATATCGCTCACGAGATTGCCCGCGATATCTTCGGCGATCCCAATAAGGTGGATTTCCGCTTCGTTGAATCCTCTGACCGCACCGCCGCGCTGGATAATGGCACCGTCGATATCATCGTGCGCACCATGACCATTAGCCCCGAACGCGAGAAGGAAGTGGCCTTTTCCATCCCCTATATGACCACGCAGACCCGCATGCTGGTGCTCACCAGCTCCGGGATGAATTCCATCGATGATGCGGAAGACAAAAGACTGTGCGGGGTGCGCGGATCCACCGCGCTGGATACCATCCGCGAGCGCGCCCCCAAGTCCGATATCCTCATCACTCGCTCCTGGGGCGATTGCCTCATGGCGCTGCAGCTCAACCAGGCCGATGGCGTGGTGGTTGATGATGCCCTGCTTTCCGGCATGGCCGCGCAGGATTCCTATACCTCCATCGTGGGCGAGCCCCTAAAGACCGAGAACTACGGCGTTGCCGCGCGCCGCCCTAGCAAGGATCATGACTCCCGCCCGCTGCTGCGCCAGGTCAATTCCACCTTGGAGCGCATCCGCCGCGACGGGACGTGGTCCGACATCTTTGACAGGTGGCTAGGTGCTTACCTGGACGAGCCCACCCTGCCGTCGGGTACATACATCGAGGAAGATAAGTCATGAAGCATAACCCGAATTTCAGCGAAGACGAGCTCGAATACCTAGAGCCCGAAAACCTCGATACCCAGCGCCAATTCCGAAAGCCTACCAAGGCTTCCTACCGCGACGCTGACCACGGCCAAGACCCTGACCAAGACCGCAACCTCGGCGCTGCCGACTCCCCTGACGCAGCCAACACAGGTGACGCCGCCGACCCCGCTGGTCCGGATACCGCCGCTGCTCGCCCCAACTCTGCAAACAGCAACGTCGGCGCCGATACGGCGGCCACCACTCATAACGCTGGCACTAGCAATAAAGGCGCTAGCGAAGCTGATGTTGATACCGCCGCGGCGCAGGTTTCCGGCACGGCTCCCGCGGCTGCCTTCCCGGATACGGAGGCCACGGGTAGGCGCACAGCGGGCGGCAGCACGGCTGGCCAAAACGCTGCTGGCCAGCGCACGACTGGCCCGGGCGCAGAGGGCCAGGGCACCGCGGCTCAGGGCGTACGAAATGGCAACGACGCCGATGAGAGCGACGATGCCAGCGAAACCGGCGGAGTGGGCACGGCGGCCGTGGCGTATGACCCGTTCGCCAGCGAGCCCATCGAGCACCGGGAGGATCCGGGAACCTCGGCGGTGGCCTTCGATCCCTTCGCCGATGACGATGAAGACGACGATGGATCCATCGACCCGGATCACCTCTCCAGCCTGCTCGCGGACCTAGAGAATATCCGCGCCCAGCGCGAGAGCGAACGCGATGAAAAAACGGCCCAGGAAAAATCCTCGGAGCGTTCGCGCCGGCAGGCGATCGATACCTTCCGCGAGCGCCGCGGCACGCAGCGCACCGAGCGGCCGGTTGCTGATGGCATGGTGCGCCTGCCGTTTATCACCCCGGCCAATCCCACCGCTGCCCTCATCGATCCCTCAGAGAAGATCAAGGGCAAGAAGGTCCCGCCGCCGCAGCTAGAACCGGGCGATATGGTCGCGGAGCAATACGAAATCCTCGGCGTCATCGCCCACGGCGGCATGGGCTGGATTTACCTGGCCAATGACCATTACGTCTCCGGGCGCGTGGTCGTGCTCAAGGGCATGCAGGCCCAAAAGTCAGCCGATGAGACGGCCGCTGCCGAAGCCGAGCGCGAGTTTCTGGCAGACATTACCCACCCGGGCATCGTCAAGATTTTTAACTTCATCGACGATGACCGCGTGCCGGGTGGATTCATCGTCATGGAGTACGTGGGCGGGCCATCGCTAAGAAGCAGGCGGAACAAGCAGCCCAACGAGCTGCTTCCCGTTGACATTGCCATTGGCTATATCCTGGAAATCCTGCCGGCGCTGGAGTACCTGCACTCGCGCGGCGTGGTCTATAACGACCTGAAGCCGGATAACATCATCGTCACTGAGGACCAGGTCAAGCTCATTGACTTGGGCGCGGTCTCCGGTATCGGGGCGTTCGGTTTTATCTATGGTACCCAGGGCTTTCAGGCCCCGGAGGTCGCCTCCAAGGGCCCGTCCATCGCCAGCGATATCTACACTATCGGCCGCACCCTGGCCGCGCTGTGCCTCAAGCTGCCCAGCGAGGACGGCGTCTTCCTCCCCGGCATCCCCAACCCGTCCAAGGAGCCGGATCTGCGCCGCTTCCTGTCCCTCTACCGCCTGCTGCTGCGCGCCACCCACCGCGATCCGCAGTGCCGGTTTAGCTCCATCAAGGAGCTGCGCACCCAGCTCTACGGCGTGCTGCGCGAGGTTCTGGCCATCCGCGACGGCCGCCAGTACCCCTCCCAGCACTCGCTCTTCTCGCCGCAACGTACCACCTTTGGCACCAAGCACCTGGTCTTTCGCACGGATCAGCTTATCGATGGCATCGATCGCACCATCCAAATCACCGCCCCCGAGGTGGTCTCCGCCTTGCCGACGCCCCTGGTAGACCGCGACGATGTCGGCGCCAGCCTGCTGCAAGGTACGTCCTATGCCGAGCCGCAGGAAGCCCTCGAGACCCTGCGCCAGGCCATGCGCACCCCGGAATACGAGCATTCCGCCGAGATTCCCCTCGGCGTGGTGCGCTCCATGATCGACCTGGGCTATACCGACGAGGCGCGCCAGTGGTTAGGCTCCATCGAGGGCCGCCTGGGCCAGGACTGGCGCTACCAGTGGTACGCCGGCATTACGGAGCTCTTGCACGATGATTACGTCGATGCCCAAGAGTACTTCGCCGCTGTCCTCGATTTATTGCCCGGCGAGGCCGCCCCCAAGCTCGCCATCGCGGCCATCAATGAGCTCATCCTGCAGCAGATTGATTACAGTGAAACATCGCTTATCGATGCCACCGTTGCCCGCGCCTGCTCCAACCTCTACTCCACCCTGGCGGATCTCCCCTCTTCCGCCTTCGAGGGCCAGCCAGAAATCTGGTCGCATGTCACCCAAGACCCGGGCGCGCTGCGGTTTAATTCCATGCGGCTATACGGCATCGTCTGGGCCACCAACCCCACGACCGTGTCCTCCGCCTTTGGGCTTGCCCGCCAATTGCGCGCGGAGGGCCAGGTGGAGTTGTCTGTAGCCACCTTGGATAAGGTCCCCAATGCCTCGCGTCACTTCCGTATGGCGCTTCTAACCACCGTGCTGCAGCTCATCGTGCACGATCTATCGGAATCGCGCATTCGCCGCGCTGCCCGACGCCTCGAAGAAGTCCCCACCAACGAGCCGCGCTTTCTCCAAATCAAGATCGCCGTCATCTCCGCGGGGCTGAACTTTTTGCGCAACGCCGATCTCGCGCGGGCGTCCTCGCCGAATGATCTCTTCGAGTACGCCTTTACCCAGCGCGGCCTGCGCACCGGCCTGGCCGAGACCCTGCGGGCCCTTGCCCGCCAGGCCCCGTTTAGCCGCCACCGCTACGCGCTGGTGGACTTGGCCAACCAGGTCCGGCCCATCACCACCTTCTAGGGCCTACTTAAAAAGGCCGGCCTCGCGCGCCTGGGCGGCGACCTCCGCAGACTTCTGCGCGATGGCCAGCTCCTCGTTGGTGGGAACCACCAAGACCTTGACGGGCGAATCATCGGTGGAGATGACCCGCGGCTCATCGGAGCGGACGAGGTTGCGCTCCTTATCAAAGTCGATGCCGTACATATCCAGGTTGTACAGCGCGTCCTGGCGCACCTCGGTGTCATTTTCGCCCACGCCGGCGGTGAAGGTAATCGCGTCCACGCGACCCAGGGCAATCATGTAGGAGCCGATGAAGCGGCGCAGCTGGTGGATGTAGATGTTATACGCCAGCCATGCGTCTTCATCGCCCTTATCAATGTGCTCGCGCAACGTACGGAAGTCATTGACGCCCGCGATGCCCTTGACACCGGATTGCTTGTTGAGCAGCTTATCGATGTCGTCGATGCTCATGCCCGCCTGGCGCACCAGGTGGAAGATGATACCTGGGTCGATATCACCGGTACGCGTACCCATGGCCAGGCCGGCCAGCGGGGTAAGGCCCATCGAGGTATCGATGGCACGGCCATTGCGGATGGCCGCCGCAGAGGCACCATTGCCCAGGTGCAGCGTGATCTGGTGGGTGTGCGCCGGATCGCGGTCCAAGATCTTCGGCACCTGCTGGGAGACGAATTCGTGGGAGGTGCCGTGGAAGCCGTAGCGGCGGATATCGTATTTGGAGGCGACCTCGCTATTGATGGCATAAAGCGCTGCGGCCGGCGGCAAGGTATTAAAGAACGCGGTATCGAAGACCGCGACGTGCGGAATATCCGGCAGGATCTTGCGCGCCACGCGGATGCCGTCCAAGTTGGCCGGGTTATGCAGCGGGGCCAGCGGGATGAGGTCCTCGATCATCGATTCAATTTGATCCTCGATGAGCTGCGGCTCCGAAAAGAGGCGGCCGCCGTGCACCACGCGGTGGCCCACAGCGATGATATCGACGTCCTTCGTGCCCACCTGATGATCATCCATCAGGTCAAAGGCGCGCTTTAGGCCAAAGGAGTGATCGGGAACTTCCAGTTCCTCGGTGAATTTTTCCCCGCCAACCTTGATGGTAATGGCGCCGCTCGGCTCACCAACTTGTTCCACCAGGCCAGAGACGAGTGGATCATCGGTGGCGTTAGCGGTTGGGTCCACCAGCTGAAACTTGATGGACGAGGATCCCGAGTTAAGGACCAGTACGTATGACATTTATTTCTCTCCAGCCTGGATAGCGGTGATGGCAACGGTATTGATGATGTCCGGAACGGTAGCGCCGCGGGATAGATCGTTGACCGGCTTGTTCAGGCCCTGCAGGATGGGGCCCACGGCCAAGGCGCCGCCGGTGCGCTGCGCGGTCTTATAGCCAATATTGCCGGCATCCAGATCGGGGAAGACGAAGACATTGGCCTTACCTGCAACATCAGAATCCGGCATCTTCTTTGCGGCAACGCCGGGATCGCAGGCTGCGTCGAACTGTAGCGGGCCATCCACCTTCACCGAGGAGTCCAGCTTCTTGGCTGCCTCTACGGCTTCGATGGCGCGCTCGACGTCCGGGCCGGTGCCGGAAGCGCCGGTGGAGTAGGACAGCATGGCCACGCGCGGGTCGATGCCGAACTGGGACGCGGTCTGCGCGGACACCACGGCGATTTCGCCCAGCTGTTCCGCCGTCGGATTCGGGTTCACGGCGCAGTCACCAAAGGCCCACAGGCGCCCGCGCATGACCATCAGGAAGATGGAGGAGACCACCGAAGCATTCGGCTTGGTCTTAATGATCTGGAAGGACGGCTTAATGGTGTGGGCGGTGGTGTGGGCAGCGCCGGAGACCATGCCATCGGCAAGCCCCTTGTGCACCATCATGGTGCCGAAGTAGGAGATGTCCTGCATGGTCTCGCGGGCCTGCTCCAGGGTCACGCCCTTCTTCTTGCGCAGTTCTGCGAAATCGGCAGCGAATTCCTCTGCAAGCGGCGATTCCAGGTGGTCAATGATATCGGCACCCGAGACATCCAGACCCAGCTCCTTGGCGCGGGCCTGGATATCGGATTCCTTGCCCAGGATGGTCAGCCGGGCAACCTCATCGCGCAGCAGGGCATCGGCGGCTTCAAGGATGCGGTCATCATCGCCCTCTGGCAAGACGATGTGGGATCCAGTCGTCTTGGCTTGGTCGATGAGCTGCTTTTGGAAGAGGTCTGCGGACATGACGGGCGCGGTCTCCTCTGCCGCGCTTAACGCACCTGGCACGGCCTCTAGGTCGGTGAAGACGCCTGCCACGGTGGCGCCGAGGGACTCTGCCTTGCGCTGTGCCAGCTCCGCGGCACGCTCTGGGGCGCCGGAGATAATGACCAGCGGCAGGCCCAGCGCGGCGGCGACCTCCGCATCGAAGGAGATCTCGCCGGTGCCTTGAACCAAGATGGCATCGGCAGTAGCGGTGGGCGCGTGGGCCAATACATCCGCCACCGTGGGGTCGAAATCTTCTAAGCGGAGCAGTTCAGCGCCAAGGCTATCCGCCAAGGCGGGAATATCGAGGCCATCGAAGCCGCGACCGATGGAGCTTAACACTGTGGACTGGGATGCAGACATGCGGATTACCTTTCCTTTGCCGTCACGGGAACACTTGGAACACGCGCCGTAACATTATGCCGTACATCACAGTTACTAGCACGTGGTGACGACTCCACTGTACGTGAATCACCCCCTCCCCCGCCCTTCCGCAACCTCCTAAACTGGGGGTAGATAACTCAGAGCAGTGTGGCATTTATCGCACTGCCACCGCGTAGAATGTGAGAAAAACCTAAAGAAAGGACACCCTAAACAGATGACTAGCCCCATGCGTGTCGCCGTGGTCGGCTCCGGACCGGCCGGCATTTACGCCTCTGACCTCCTCGTAAAGTCCGATGTGGACGTGCAGATCGATCTCTTTGAAAAGATGCCCGCGCCCTTTGGTTTGATTCGCTACGGCGTCGCCCCGGATCACCCGCGCATTAAGGGCATCGTGCAGTCGCTGCACAATGTGATGGAGAAGGAAGACATCCGCTTCCTGGGCAATATCGAAGTGGGCAAGGACATCACCGTCGAAGAGATGCGCGATTACTACGACGCCATCATCTTCGCCACCGGCGCCACCGCCGATAAGGAAATGGGCATCCCCGGCGAGGACCTCGAGGGCAACCACGGCGCCGGCGAATTCGTGGGCTTTTATGACGGCAACCCCAACTTCGAGCGCGACTGGGACCTGTCGGCGGAGTCCGTCGCCGTCGTGGGCGTGGGCAACGTTTCGCTCGACGTGTCCCGCATCTTGGCCAAGACCGCAGACGAGCTGCTGGTGACGGAGATCCCGGACAACGTCTACTCTTCCCTGAAGGAAAACCGCGCCAAGGAGGTCCACGTCTTTGGCCGCCGCGGCCCGGCGCAGGCCAAGTACACGCCGAAGGAGCTCAAGGAGCTCGATGAGTCCCCCACCATCGAGGTCATCGTGGACCCAGAGGACATCATCTACGACGAGGCATCGGAAGAAGCTCGCCGCGCCGCCAAGTCCACCGACTTGGTCTGCCAGACCCTAGAGTCCTACGCCATGCGCGAGCCTGGCGATGCCCCGCACAAGCTCTACATCCACTTCTTCGAGTCCCCAGTAGAGGTGCTTGGCGATGCCGGCCACGTCACCGCCATCAAAACCGAGCGCACCCAGCTCAATGGCGATGGCTCCGTAAGCGGCACCGGCAAGTTCACCGAGTGGCCCGTGCAATCGGTCTACCGCGCTGTGGGCTACCACCCGCAGTCCGTGGAGGGCATTCCTTTCAATGACGACACGGCCACCATGCCCAACGACGGCGGCCACGTTCTCACCGGCGTAGACGGCGAAAAGCTACCCGGCCTCTACACCACCGGCTGGATCAAGCGCGGCCCGGTGGGCTTGATTGGCAATACTAAATCCGATGCCAAGGACACCACCGGCATGCTGCTAGAGGATTACAAGGCAGGCGAGCTCGAGTCCGCCACCAAGCGCGATCCGCAGGATATCCTCGACCTGCTCAGCAGCCGCGATATAGCCGTCACTACCTGGGACGGCTGGCACCGCCTCAACTCCGCCGAGCAGGCCGCCGGAGAGCCGCACGGCCGCGAGCGCATCAAGATCGTCGAGTGGGACGAGATGGTCAAGCACGCCGGCCCGCAGCGCTAACCAGCGCTGCACTGCGGGCCTGACTAGGCACCGACTGGCACGGTCGGCAGTGCCCCGCAGCGCTAACCAGCGCTGCGCTAGTCGGTATCGTCCACGCCTGAGGTCAGCTTGGGGTCGAGTTCGACCCCACCCTCATATTCAATGACCTCGATATCTGGCACGTTGTCCGCCTGCGGGTCGATGCCGCGCGCACCGCCCTGCGCGAGCAGGCCAGGAGTCGAGGTCACGCTCACCTTATGCGCCGCCAACGCGGCGCGGTCGCGGGCCTCTTCCACCGTTTCCGCCGTCGTGGTCACAAGCCCCATGCGCCGGCCTTTATAGGCATCGGGCTTGCCAAAGAGCTTCACGTCCGTCTCGGCGTAGTGGAGGGCGGAGGCGATGCCGGTAAAGGCGACATCATCAAGCGGCTCCTGCGCGTGCAAAAACATGCCGGCCCCCGGGGTTATCAACGTGGCATCGATGGGATAGCCCAAAATGGCGCGGGCGTGCAGGTCAAACTGGGAAAAGCGCTGCGTATAAGTGGTAAGCATCGCCGTATCCGAAGGCCGCGGGGAGACCGAAGAAAAGTAAACATCATCGCCGGCGACGAAAAGCTCCACGCCGTACACGCCGCGCCCGCCCAGCTCATTGGAGATGCGCGCTGCAACCGAGCGCGCGTTCTCCAGCGCAATCTCGCTCATGCCGGTAGGCTGCCACTCCTCAACCAAATCGCCCTTTTCGTGGCGGTGGCCAATGGGCTCGCTAAACCACGTGGCCAGCTTGCCCGTGGCCGGATCGATGGACCGGATGGCCAGCAGCGTGACCTCAAGGTCAAAATCCACGAAGCGCTCCGCCACCACGCGCTGCGAATCCGAGGACACGCGGCGCACCGTCTCCCACGCCTCGCGCACGTCTTCTACATCCCGCGCCAGCATGTGGCCTTTGCCCGAGGTGGACACGTCCGGCTTCACGATGCACGGAAACCCCAGCTCCGTCGCCGCTTCCTCCAGCTCCTCCACCGAGGAGGCAAAGCGGTAGGCCGAGGTCGGCAGCCCAATATCTTCCGCCACCGCGCGCACCCGCTCGCGGTCCTGGGTGAGCGCGCAGGCGCGCGCCGTGGGCACGACGACGGCATCGGTGGACTGCTCAACCTGCTCCAGGGCCTCCACCGCGACGACTTCAACCTCTGGCACCACGTAGTGCGGCTGAATCTGCTGCACCAATTCTGATACCTGGGCGGAGTCAGTAATATCCGCGATATAGCTGTAGTGCGCCACTTGGTGCGCCGGCGCTCCCTGGTACTTATCCACCGCGTGCACCTCAAGGCCCAGGGACTGGAAGGAAATAGCCAGCTGCTTTCCCAACTCGCCCGCGCCGAGCAGCAATACCTTCGTGGCATTGCCCGTTAGCGGCGTGCCGATATGACCGGCGATTTTGCCTGGAATATCCATGACTTTGCTCCTTTGATTCCGCTCCGAGCAGCAGATACTTCCCCAAATTATTTCATAGATACCAGCTACGTCCTGGACGCACATGCGTGAAGTGCACAAACGCAAGCGCCCGGCCAAGGATTTTCATCCTCGAACCGGGCGCTCGTTGGGCTCTAAAGCGGACTGCTAGGACTGGGGTGCCTCTGGCGGAGCCGGGGCATCGACTGGCTCTGCCACGGTAATGATGTTGTCCTCATACCCCAGCGCACCGCCGACGAACTTGCCACCGCAGGTGATAAGGACTAGGCGGTTGGTACCGTCCGTGTCATTAACCACGTCCGGGAAATCCCCGCCCTTGGGCAGGCGGTACGGCTTTTCCGTCACACGGAAGGTGCGCTCCTCACCATCGATGACCACGGTGAATTCCTGGTTTTCCTGCAACCGAGTGAATTTCTCCGCGTAGCCGGTGCCTTGGCCTTGGTAGTTCACGTGGCCGGTGATCACGCTGGAACCGACATTGCCGGCATCGCCAGGCACGGCCGAGGCGGAGTACCAACCTAGGCGGGAGACATCATGTGGCGGCAACAGCACGCCCTGGTCCGTCACCTGCACCGGATCCACAGCGGCAAACTCACCGTCGATACCCACGGACATGCCTTCGAAGCCCTGGAACTCGCCCGGCGCCGGCTCGAATTCGTGCTCCTGCGCGCCGGAATCATCGACGTAGGCATCGCCCTTATCGTCCGGAGTGTCTACGACCGAGACGCTTTCCGATGCCCCCTCACTAGCCTCATCATCTTCCCCACCGGTGGTGAGGTAGAGAGCCAGCTGGATCAACATCAGAATTACGGCCACTACCAGCACGATAAAGCCGATCTTCTTACCCTGGCTTACGGGTTCCTCGCGGCCTGTCTCCTCAGACATTGCCCAATCTCCTCATTGTGGTCTTCTCGATGGTTCATCAGATGGGTTGCCCCCTCCAGCGTGTGCGGTGACACCCTGAAGGGGGACATGTTGTGCCCAGGCGCTATGGCCTGTTACCTGACCAGTACGCTCACACTACTGAATGTAGTCCTGCATACCTGGGTCAAGCTTGGTAGCACCGGACGGTACGGACTTGATCTGCGTACGTCCTGCGTCGGACGGTAACGGTTTACCAGTCTTTCCAGGCTCTTGGCCCATAACCTCGACAGGACGATCGTCCTTGTCAGTACCCTGGTCAACCTTATCCGGCGTATCTTGGCCCTTCACCTCGGTGGGGCGAGGCTCTTCGCTGGAGTTCTGGTCAACCTTATCCGGCGTATCCTGCCCCTTCACCTCGGTGCTTGGGTGCTCGCCGTGGCCCTCGGTGTCCTTCTCAGGACGATCCTTCGGCTTGTCGTGATCATGGTGGCCGTGGTCGTGATCGTGGTGACCGAAGATAATCTTGCCCAAGCCGATTCCCAAGCCAATGCCCGGAATCAGGATGGCCCACTTAGGAATCTTGCCCTTGGACGGCTTGCCTGGGACATCGGAGTCATCAGAGGTTACGGTCTGATCCTTATCATCAATGTCCTTGTGCTCAGCAACCTCATTCGGCTTCTCAGCATCCGGAGTGTCCTCACCCTCAGCGTCAACCTCAGTAGAAGTCAACTCCTCAAAGGCAACCGCAGCCTCAACCGGCTCCGTCACATCACTATCAACAGTGATCTTCACATCAACCTTGCCAGCAGACTCCTCCGGAGTAAAGGTCGTCTCACCCTTACCCAGAACAGTCCGACCATCAGCCTTGCTAATCAACTCAGCCTGCAGCGTGTATTCCTTACCAGGAACCAAGCCCTCATAGCTGACCTCATCAACAATCTCAGCACCAGCAACAACCTCATGCGAACCCTGAGCAAAATCAGCATTCGTCGAAATCTCCGGCTTCAGATCCTTCTTAGAGTCATCAGAGGTTACGGTCTGATCCTTATCATCAATGTCCTTGTGCTCAGCAACCTCATTCGGCTTCTCAGCATC
>NZ_JBEHFV010000039.1:0-17907 GCF_040225855.1 Corynebacterium sp. KPL2850 | reverse complement strand
GACGACGAAGGCGACAATAACTAAGCCCTAGGCCGCTTGTTGGAATCCCGCGAAAAGGGATTCCGGCGAGTGCACGGGGTGGAAAGCGCTATCGACGAGCCATACGTAGGTGGCATTTGGCCCGCGGGAGATTTCGTGAACGGCGCCAGCTAACTCAGCAGGGACAAGCGTGCGTATCCACCCTTCCGCCGTGGCGGGGTCGACCACCTGCCCAAAGTTATCGGTGATCCGAATGGTGATGAGGTAGGCGGGGATGCGGCTTTCACCGAACCCACGGATCCGCGCCTTTACACGCGCCCCCACGCGGTGGCGCGTAATGCTCATGCTGTAGTCCGCGCCGCCTGGTGTGGATGGCAGCTGTTTTATGGGCGGGCGCCACGTCGGGGTGGGCCGAGCCAAGGACCGTGGGTGGTGCATGATGGCAGAAATAGAGCTGACGGTCTCATAGTGGTGGTAGGCCAAGTCAGCGGCGATTTCCGTAGCCGTGGCATTGGGTTGACTGGGGACTGTGTGCGAATAGTTCTTATCTACGTTGTGCATGGCACTCACTCTAAACCGCAGGGCTGACACGAGTTCGAATAATTCAAACATGTGTGCGAACAAGTGGGCTAAATAGCTTTCAGACCTTCAAAGGCATAAGGTTGCACGTGCTATGAAGAGTGCTAATGCCGAACCGGCGCCCTACGAAAAGCCCAAGGTGCCGCGGGAAATCTGGGTAATGGTAACGGCGGCGTTTATTATCGCCTTAGGTTATGGCCTGATCGCCCCGCTTTTGCCGCAGTTCGTGGTCAGCTTCGATGTATCGATGGCCGCCGCTGGCCTCGTGGTCTCCATCTTCGCAGCCTCCCGGCTAATCTTCGCGCCCGTGTCTGGTTCATTGGTGGACCGCGTTGGCTCGCGCCGCGTCTACCTGGTGGGCCTGATGACCGTTGCCGTGACTACGGGCTTGGTCGCCATCGCGCAGGAGTATTGGCACATCGTTGTGCTGCGCACCCTGGCAGGTCTTGGCTCGACCATGTTTACCGTCTCCGCGATGGGGCTTATCGTGCGCCTGTCTCCACCATCGATTCGCGGTAAGTGCTCTGCCACCTATGCCACGGCATTCCTGCTGGGCAATGTCGCCGGGCCGGTTCTCGGCGCCAGCCTGTCCTTCCTGGGCTTTCGCTGGCCATTTTTCATCTACGGCATCGGCGTGATGCTTGCTGCTTTCGTTGTCTGGTGGCAAATGCCGCGAATTAACCACGCCCAAACCACCACTTCGGAGCTGCCGCCTATGCGCCTGCAAGAGGCTTGGGGCGATACCGCGTTCCGCGCGGTGCTGACCTCCAACTTCGCCCACGGCTGGATCAATATGGGCGTGCGCGTGTCCGTCCTGCCGCTTTTCGCCGCCGCAATTTTCCACAATGGCGCCGCAGCCTCGGGCCTAGCCCTCGCGGCCTTCGCCGCAGGCAATGCGATTATCCTCCAATTCTCCGGCCGGTGGTCCGATCTCCACGGCCGCAAGCCGCTTATCCTGATTGGCTTGGTGGGCTCCGCCATCTTCATGGTACTCATGGGCCTGGCGACCAGCGTGTGGTTCCTCTTGCTCGTATCCGCGCTTGCGGGTGCAGCGTCTGGCCTTATCAATCCTTCCCAGACCGCCGCGGTGGCAGACATCGTGGGCAACGAGCGCTCCGGAGGCAAGGTATTGTCCGCCTTCCAGATGTCAGGAGACTTCGGCCAGATCGTGGGCCCCATGCTCATCGGGCTGCTTGCCGATGTCTATGGCTTCTCCACAGCCTTCACGGTCTGCGGTGCCATCGCCATTTTCGGCATCATCGCCTGGCTCTTCGGCCGCGAGCCGCGCGAAGAGTCCAAGGTGCAAGTAGAGCGGATGCCGAAAAAATAGTTGACGGCAACCGCTGAGGGCCGGTGCATCCCGCTCCACGAGGTCGAGAGCCTAAGGGTAATTGGCGCGTACCTCGAAGATTACGAGCAACAAAGTTAGAAGAGCCCGGCAACCTGGGACACGCACAGGTAGACAAAGGCTGCCGAAATGATGCCCATCAAGGTGTTGATGAACCAACCATTGCGCCATTCTTTCGGGGTGTGCTTGGTATTAAGCAGTACCAAGAGCGTAAGGCCCAGGAACGGCATGAAGAATGCGCCCAAGACGCCGTAGCCAATGATTAATCCAGTGGGCTTGCCCAGCAGTAGGAGAAGCATCGGTGGGAAGGTCAACCAGATGAGGTAAGCGCGGTAGTACTTACCGCCCGTGCTGGTGCTGGGGTGGCCCTGTGGAAGGTTCTTCAGGTGGCCCACGTAGTCCGCAAACATGAGAGACACACCGTTCCACACGCCTAAGCAGGAAGAGAATGCGGCAGAGAAGAATCCGACGATGAACCACTTAGAAATAAAGGTTCCGTAGCGGGCCTCCAGCACGTCCGCCATGTCCACCAAGCCCTGGTCGTTATCGGAGACAGCGACATTGGCGCTATACAAAAGCTCAGCACCAAGAACTAGCGTAGCCAGGACGAAGATACCGGTGACGGCATAGGCCACCGAGTTATCCATGCGCATGACCTTCATCCACTTGGGCGTGAACCACTTCTTTTCGCGCAGCCAGTAGCCGTAGGCGGCAAGGGTAATGGTGCCGCCGACACCGCCTGCGATGGAGAGCACGTAAACGAATGACCCATCCGGGATGGTGGGGACAAGGCCGCGCAGAATCTCAGGCAAATTAGGCGCGGTAATTGCGGCGATGCCCACCACAGTGACAAACATGATGCCAACCAAGATGGCGGCCAGTTTTTCAAAGAGTTGGTATTGCCCCAGCCACGTAAGGACAAAGCACAACACGCCGGTCAGGATGGCCCACATGGTCAAGCTGGTACCGGGGAAGAGTGCGCTTAACGCCAAGCCTGTGCCGGACATGGCCGCGGCGCCATAGACCAATCCCCAGATAACGATGTACGGCGCGAAGTACCACGAAGTCCAGCGTCCTAGCTCCCGCCAGCCGTGGAACATGGTGTTCCCGGTGGCCAAGCTATAGCGGCCGACGCCCTCCACCAGCACGATTTTCATAATCGTACCGACGATGACGGCCCACAACAGTGCGTAACCGTAGCGCTGGCCAGCAATCATGGTTGCCACCAAGTCAGCGGCACCGACGCCGGTGGCTGCGGCAACCAAACCCGGACCAACGAGGGTCCATTTCACCTTTGCTTGTGGCTCAGAGTCGTGTGTCTGTTGGCCTGCGGCGGAAGTTGCGCCGGTGTGGTTATCTGACTGGCTCATGACACTTCCTTAAGTGGCTGTGGTTTGAATCACTTAAAGGGAATGTATCACTTTCGCGAGTAAATTGCTCCTTGAATTAACTAATTACTAACCTCTTGGATAATGCCTGGTCGAGCACCGGGAGCAACTGGAGCGAAAAGTTTGAGGTTGAAGACGGCTCTGTCCTCAGTGTTCTGCTGATTCTCTGGTGTGTCGAGCTGTGGTGGAGGATACTAGCTAATACATGTTTATCGACTGACATCAAAACCAAGATTTACGATCAAATTATGTAATTCCGTCTATCTCATATTGAAATGTGATTAAACAAGCTGCATCAAGCTTGAGTGAATCCAAAATTCAGCAGTATCGGCTAGGTACTCGATGCTATTCAGCTATTTAAATGGGATTTGGGGTGCTGTGACGATTGGGTCCGATTCGCGGGCTTTTCGCCAGTTGACTCCATCGATGGTCACGAACTTTTCATCTTCATCTGGTTGCAGAGGAAAAAGTCGAACAGACAGGGATTCTCCTTCACCTGGAATAGGGAGTTGAAGCGCATCAGCAATTTCGCGATGGGCGTTATAGTCGCCCAAAATGACGATCCCTTCGGGCTGAAGTGCTGAGCGTGAACCTCCGTTGTAGCGTATCCGCTTCATATAGTCTTTCTGTTGCGCCACGGTAGCTACGATGCCGCGTGGGATTCTCATCTCCTGCGCTGTTCGAAATAATTCGTTCAAGCGTGCGGCGCCCGATTTGAGCGAAAGTATTCTGTCTTTGTCGTCCGGATCCAGTTGCAGAAGAGTATTCGGGGGAAATGGTTCATCAAAGTGCAGCCAGGTAATGTATTTCCTGCCCGCAGCTGAAACTGTCCGTTTTCCATCACGGTTTCCACCTTTGTTGAGTACAGAGTTATCAAACTTGATAAAGCCAACTCGGAAGCGGGAAGTTGCGTCGTCTGCGTGGCAAAGCATGCCATGATGCCCGAGTGCTTCACTAGGTATCATCCAGCCAAAACGGGACTTCGAATATTTACAATCAACTTCGTAGTCTTTGATTTCGAAGTCCATTACTTCGCCGTCATTGATTATGTCGTCAAACTCGCGTCGAATATTGATTTCTACGATTGACCCGAGATGGGCTGATTCAGTTTTGGAAAGCTGTTCAATCGAATAGCGTCCGGTGTGTTGGCCATCGTAGATTTGGTCGAAAGAATCTCGAAAAACTTTGGCGAGCCGTTTTCCATCGGGATCAACAGACTGAAATGCCTCGATGAAAAGGGAGATTGCATTTTCGGGATCGTGCGGAGTGGTCACAATACTTCCTAAGCCAAGGTTGGTTGCAATATTTGAGCTGGTTCGGCGGGCTGTTCCGATTTAGTTAGTGGGCGCTTACGCAATGCTTTTTTGATCTGTTCCCCTATAGCTTTGGCGACAGGGGGTGGGAATGCATTGCCAACTTGTCGCCATTGAGCAGTTTTCCCTCCTGCCCAGTTCCAGTCATCTGGAAATCCCTGGATCACACCACCCATGCGGACTGTGAGGCGCGGTAACTCTTCTTCGGAGTTCAACGTGAAGTCTGAGGAAGGCGCTTCCTCTGCGATGGAAGTGCCTTTAACGCCGAGTGCCTTCCAAGCTTGCTTTGCCCGTGTGGGGCCTACGTCAGCACCACCGTGTTTCTTGCTTCCGCCTACGAGAGTCGGTGCAACTGTGTTTGCGTTTGTAGCCCATTTTTCTGCGCCTTTCCAGCCATTTTCGGCCATTAGATCTTTAAGAGCTTCTCCAACCGTTACTTGGTGAGGAACTTTGTTTGGCCACGCGAAAAACTCGGAGAACTCCTTCTTTAGAGCTACTAGGATGAAGCGAGGTCGTAGCTGCGGAACTCCGTAATCGGCGGCTTGGAGGAGCTCCCAGAATACCTGGTATCCCAACTCTTCAAGCTTGATAATTATATTTCGGCGGTAGTCAGCGAAGCGCTTTTGGCCGAGTCCTTTTACGTTTTCCAAAAGGACAGCAGGTGGGTCTATCTCATCGATCAGGCGCAGTGCCTCTGGGAAAAGATCACGGTCATCATCGGCCCCTAACTGTTTGCCGGCAATGGAAAATGGCGGGCAAGGAACTCCTCCGGCAAAGAGATCTATTTTATGACGCCATGGTTTGCCATCGAAGTCGCGAACATCCATTTCTAGAACGTTCCACTTTCCATGAGGACCTGAATCTCCACGGTTGAGGCGTAGAGTCTGTGCAGCCCATTGGTCGACTTCGATGACAGCTTTGTGCGTGAATCCCGCATTCTCTAGCCCTAGAGCTTGACCACCGGCCCCAGCGCAAATTTCTAGTGAAGTTAGTTTCTTATAGGTCACTGGGAAATCCTTTCTAGAAATTTCGTGATGCGGACGCACGGGCCGAGAGGTTCAATTATTTTACCTTTAGGAGCATATGCAGAGTGTGGACATATTGCTAAGTGTGTGCGGAATGTATGTTCGAAATTATTGGAGAAGTCTTGAGAAGTCCGAAATGGTTGCGAGACGAGATTCTTCTCGTTGCTGAGGTTGGAATCAAACTTGGATGGCCTTCGTCTTGTCCGGAGCGAGAACTGAGTCGTGTCGCTGAACTCCTGGCTGAGGGATTAATGCACGGAGGTGGAGTTGAACTTGGGCCTAAGTTTAGAAACGTAAATGGGGTCGGGCGAAAATACTCTGACCTATATAGTGCCAGGCCTTCCTATGTAGGAAAGCCCACTAACGGAGGTAAAACTACGGCTGGAATTGCAGCCCTAGCGGCGCAAGACCCTCAACTTGTCACCTACTTAGCGGAGGATGTGCGGAGAATGCTAGCGACTAGATCTTATCGAAGAAAAGACTTGAGCTACCTACCTTTCGATTAGGAGTGAGTTTTTTCCACGGCTGGAATATCTGCTGGCGCCCAGGTCAGTTCCATTGCTTCTGCGGGGGTAACCCATCTGGTTGCGTCATGATCGCTGAGGTGAAGTTCGCCGCTGATAAGCGTGCAATAAAAGGTGGTTAGTTCGATGGTGGCAAAGTCATATTCGTAGGTGGTCGTCGTGAGTTTGCTGCCTACGTGCGCGATGAGGTTGAGTTCCTCACGAATTTCGCGGGCTAAAGCCTGTTCGGGTGATTCTCCTGGTTCGATTTTTCCGCCTGGAAATTCCCAATGTCCTTCTAGGGGTTTTCCGGGCTTCTTGCGGCAGGCGAGGAATCGGTTGCCATCGTGAAAGACGGCACCGACGACGCGGATGGGGTTAGACATGGTTCCATTGTGCCTTGAGCCAGAAAACACTAGACAACAAGATGTAATTTAGCTAACATACTCGCAATGTTCGCGTCAGGCTGTCGCGCGGGCTTGATCATCATGCAAGCTTGAGGGGCGGTCTATCGTGACTTCTACTGATTCAGTTAATTCCTCCATCCAGAGCCATGACGGGGAAGTCCCGCGGCCTGGGGGACGGTGGAAACTCTTTGTTTATAGCGCCATTGGCGCGTTCGTGTTCTTCTTTCCTGTGACGTATAAGGAAAAGAACTCCATTCCTTTGGACCACATGGTTACCATCGTGCGCGATAGCATTCCGGCGGTGGTGCCGTGGCTAATTTTTGCGCTCGCAGTGTATGGAACGGTGCGTAGATTTAGTACTGGGGCGTATAAGGAAAGCGCGCTGCAGGCGGTCT
Source organism: Corynebacterium sp. KPL2850 (assembly GCF_040225855.1). Taxonomy (NCBI): domain Bacteria; kingdom Bacillati; phylum Actinomycetota; class Actinomycetes; order Mycobacteriales; family Corynebacteriaceae; genus Corynebacterium; species Corynebacterium sp. KPL2850. Next base: position 10,970 of record NZ_JBEHFV010000039.1, on the reverse strand, counting down.
TTGCGGTCCTCAATATCGCCGGTGCGGTCATATCCTTTCTCATGGTCATTGACGCGCTGCCGTGGGTTTTAGGCGATGAGGATTTGGTTCCCTTCTTGTGGAACTCCATTGCCACTCCGGTGGGTCTTATCGTGCCCATCGGCGGTACCTTCCTGGCATTTCTTATTGGCTTTGGGCTCCTGGAATTTGTTGGGGTGCTGATGCAGCCCATCATGCGCCCGCTGTGGAAGACGCCAGGGCGCTCCGCCATCGATGCGGTGGCATCCTTTGTCGGATCGTATTCGCTGGGTATTTTGGTCACGGACCGCGTCTATCAAAAGGGCGGTTATACCGGCAGGGAAGCTGCCGTTATTGCTACGGGGTTCTCCACGGTATCGGCAGCGTTTATGGTCATCGTGGCCAAGCAACTGGATTTGATGAATATCTGGGGGACGTACTTCGTCGTCACGCTGGTGGTGACGTTTTTGGTTACGGCCATTACCGTGCGCATCCCGCCGCTGCGGACGATTCCGGATGAATACTGTGAGGGTGCAGAGCCAGACCCGGAGAAGCCGGTGGAAGGATCGCGCTTTAAGAATGCGTGGCGCGAGGCGATGCTGGCTCTGCAGCGCGCGCCGTCGCTGCCGCAGGCCATTTGGGATAACCTGCGCGATGGCGTGCGCATGGCTGCGGCCATCGTGCCGTCCATCATGTCGGTGGGGCTTATTGGTTTGCTGCTTGCGCGGTTTACCCCGATCTTTGAATGGATTGGGTACCTGTTTTATCCGTTTGCTTGGATAGTGCAGCTGCCGGAGCCAACACTCGGCGGCAAGGCCGCGGCTATGGGCATTGCGGAGATGTTCCTGCCCGCCACCGCAGTGGCAGGCAGCGATTCCATGGTGCTGAAATTCGTCATCGGGGTCGTGGCGGTCTCTGCCATCATCTTCTTCTCGGCCCTGGTGCCGTGCATTTTGGCCACCAAGATTCCGGTGAAGCTATCCCACTTGGTCATCATCTGGTTTGAGCGCGTTGCTCTCACCATCGTGATTGCGACCCCGATTGCCCACCTCTTGTTCTGAGTCTTACTGCCCGCTTACCGCAGTGAGGTGAGCGTTAACGATGTCATCGATAAGCCGCGCCGCAGCCTTGGCGGTGCGGTTGTCTATGTCGAAGGTGGGGTTGAGCTCGACGACATCGACAAGTGCGAGCTTGCCCGTCGCCGCGATGGCGACCGCCAGGGCGCGGATGCGCTCGTAGGCAACGCCGAGGCTGGCCGGGGCGGATACACCCGGCGCGGTGGAGGCGGGAAGGACATCCAAGTCGATGGATAGGTGGACCTTGTCCGCAGCAGCGGTGGCCTGGGTGGCGAGCGCGCCGCATTCGGCCGGGGTGAGGTTTACCAGCTCCTCATCCAGGGTGTAATTGACGCCGAGCTTATCGGCGTCGTTGAAGAGCACCGCGGTGTTATTGGGGCGGGAGATGCCGAAGACGGTGTAATCAAAGTCATCGGTGAGCTGGGAAATCTGGGTAAAGGGCGTGCCCGAGGTGGCGTGGTCCGCGTGGCGGAGATCGAAGTGGGCGTCCAGGTTGATGATGGGGGTGGCACCGCGCGCGCGGAAGAGGCCGCGGTGGGAGCCGAAGGCGGTTTCGTGCCCGCCGCCTAAGATGATGGGCAGGGTATCGCTGCTAACGAGTTCTTCGACCTTGTCAGATAGCGCGTCGTGGGCGCCGTCGAGATCATCGGCTTGGGTGGTAATGGTTCCGGCATCGGCAAGCGCATGGCCGTGGTGGACCGCCAGGGAGCCAAGGGCCGTGCGCAGGGCGGAGGGGCCAGCGGCGGCACCTTGGCGGCCGCCATTGCGCAGCACGCCCTCATCGGAGGCAAAGCCCAGCAGGGTCACGGGCGCGGATTCGGCCTGGTTGATAACGCTATGCCAGCGCGCGTGCTCGGCGCCGGGGCCATCGGAGCGGCCGGACCATTCGGGGGCGGGAGTAAAAAGCGGGGCTGATTCGGTATTCATAGTGCCGATACTAGAAGCGTGCGATGAATTTGTCTGGCAGTCGCGGAATATAATTGGCCGTTGTGAGTGCTAACCGAGTCCCCGCCGCGCGCCATGCCCTAGACATCCTCAAGCTGCTATCTACTATCGATGTCCCGATTTCCGCCGCCCGCATCCAAGGCGAGCTCGGCCTGCCGCGCTCGACCACGTACCACCTGCTCGCGGAGATGGTCGATGCCGGGTTCGTCGCCCACCTGCCCGAGCATAAGACCTACGGCCTGGGGCTGGCCGCGTACTCGATGGCCTCTGCTTATGTAACCCAGCAACCGTTGGTACGCATGGCCACGCGCGGCCTGGAGGAATGCGCACGGCTGGTGGGCGGATCCGGGCACCTTTCGCGCATGGCGGGATCGGAGATTTTATACCTGCAGGAAGTCCGCGCGCCGGGGGCAACCTCGTTGGTGACGGAGGTGGGGGTGCGCCTGCAGGCGCATAAGACTGCATCGGGCAGGGTGATGCTGGCACACCTGCCGGAATGGGAGGTCAAGGCCGCATTCGATACCGCGGGCGGGGAAAATTTTGGTCTCCTAAAAAAGCAGCTGGACCGGGCCCGTGCGCGCGGATGGGACCAAGAGGTGGAAGAAATCTCGCGGGGGCAGGCCTCGGTGGCGGTGCCCATCCTGGACCACCTGGAGCGGCCCGCGGCGGCCATTGCGGTGACCTACCCCGTGTCCACGCCAGGCGATAGGGTGGAGGCGCTCATCGCGGCGCTGGGTCAGGCAGCGGAGAAAGTCGCGGGGAAAATGTATCGCCAGCGCGAAAAGTGAGGTAGCATCCGGGATAGCGCGTTAGGCTGTGACGTGAGCTATATTTTGCTGCCCTAAAGACAACAGGAGTCATCATGCCTAATGCATACCCGTCCACCGTTACCGTCGGCGTTGGAGCGCTGACCATTGAGGAAGTCGTTGCCGTTGCCCGCTACGGCGCCACGGTAGAAATTTCCGCCGAGGCCTTGGATGAGGTCGCTTCCACGCGCGACCGGGTTGAAGAACTGGCCCAGGATCCCACGCCGGTCTACGGCATCTCCACCGGTTTCGGCGCGCTTGCCCGCCGCCACATTCCAGAAGAGATGCGCGCGCAGCTGCAGCTATCCCTGGTGCGCTCCCACGCGGCAGGCACCGGCCCTGAGGTGGAAGAAGAAGTCATCCGCGCGCTTATGCTGCTGCGCCTGTCCACCCTGTGCACCGGCCGTACCGGCGTGCGTCCCGTTGTGGTAGAAACCTATGCCAAGGCGCTTAACGCCGGCATCGTGCCGGTGGTGCGCGAATACGGTTCGCTGGGCTGCTCCGGCGACTTGGCCCCGCTGGCCCACTGCGCCCTGGCGCTCCTGGGTGAGGGCGAGGTGCGCGTGGACGGCGAGCTCAAGCACGCCGGCGAGGCCCTGGCCGCCGCAGGCATCGAGCCGCTGGAGCTGCGGGAGAAGGAGGGCCTTGCCCTTATCAACGGCACCGATGGCATGCTGGGCCAGCTCTGCCTGGCCATTACTGACCTGCGCGCGGCCGCCAAGACCGCCGATATCGCCACCGCCATGACAGTAGAAGGCCTGCTTGGCACCCTCGTGGTCTTTGCCGATGACCTGCAACAGTTGCGCCCGCACCCAGGACAGGCCGATTCTGCCGCCAATATCCGCCAGGTGGCAGACGGCTCCGAGATCCTCGCCGCGGCGCTGGAGGAGTTCAAGAAGAACCAGGTTCAGGACGCCTACTCGGTGCGTTGTGCGCCGCAGGTGGCCGGCGGTTTCCGCGATACCTTGGCACACACCGCGCAGGTAGCAGAGCGCGAGCTCGCCGCCGCCGTTGATAACCCGGTGGTGGCCAAGGACGGCCGTGTGGTCTCCAACGGCAACTTCCACGGCGCCCCGGTGGCCTATGCGCTTGATTTCCTCTCCATCGTTACCGCGGATCTGGCGTCCATCTCTGAGCGCCGCACCGACCGCTTCCTGGATCCGGCCCGCAACCGCGGCTTGAACGCCTTTCTTGCCGATGACCCCGGTGTCGACTCCGGCCACATGATCGCCCAATACGCCCAGGCGGGCATCGTCAGCGAATTAAAGCGCCTGGCCACACCGGCCTCGGCCGATTCCATTCCTTCTTCTGCCATGCAGGAAGACCACGTGTCTATGGGTTGGTCAGCCGCCCGCAAGCTGCGCAAGGCCGTTGATGGCCTGCAGCGCGTCCTGGCAGTGGAAATCCTCACCGCAGCGCGCGCCATCGACATGCGCGAGGGAACACCCGCTGGCGGCACAGGCGCGGTCATTGCCGCCCTGCGTGAGACCGTTCCTGGCCCCGGTACCGACCGCTACCTATCGCCGGAAATCGAGGAGACCGTGCGCCTGGTCAAGTCTGGCGCGCTGATCGATGCCGTCGAGGCCGCCACCGGAATGCTGCGTGGTTAATATGGCTTCTTTAAAGTGGAACCCGCAGTCCGAGCCGAACCCGCTGCCGTATTCGCCGTTTAAGTCCAGCACGGTGCCGCGCCCCATTGGGTGGTTGTCCAGTGTTGATAGCGAGGGTCGAGAAAATATCGCCCCGTATAGCCAGTGGCAAAACCTCACATTTGACCCACCCATGGTGATGTTCTCCGCCAACCAATACCCGGATGGTCGGCGTAAAGACACTGTGCTCAATGCGGAGGAAACCGGCTGGTTTGTGTGGAATATGGCCACCTATGACCTGCGTGAAGAGGTTAATAAGTCCGCGCAGGTGCTCGAGCACGGCGATAGCGAATGGGAGCGCCTGAATGTCACCAAGGAATACGCGGAGAACTACCGCATCCCCATGGTGAAAGAGTCCCCAGTGAAATTTGAGTGCGAATACAAGACCACGCTGCGCCTGCCGGGAAATTCCAAGGTCGGCACGATTGACCTCGTGGTTGCGGACGTGAAGACCATCCACATTGATGAATCCGTTGTTGATAAGGATGGCAAACTCGATATCGTCCGGATTAAACCCATTGCACGCATGGGCTATTTCGACTACACGGTGGTTACCGAAAAGTTTGAGATGCGTGTTCCCGGATCGGACGATGCCGCTCGTGCCGGGCTAGAGGGCTCTGCGTAACGCCTGCGCCATCGCCACTTGGCCCGCATGGGTGGGGTGCATGGGGAAGGAATCGGTATCCTGCCCCGTAAAGTCCACCCACGGCTCATCCGAGCAGGCGGAATGCTGCGGGGCATCGTCAGGCAGCACGTAGGTGGCGCCGTTGCGTTCGGCGGCCTCGCGCACCGCTTTGTTGATGCGCTGAATGGTATCTGCCAACCACTCCCGGTCTTCGGCCGGGATTTTTTCTATGAAGGGGCAAGTCTCGCCGGGATTGATGAGGGGTATATAGCCGGTGGCAAGGACCTTCGCCTCAGGTGAGCGGTGGGCGATTTCCCCGTAGACCTTGTCTAGGCGTTGGGGCAGATCGTGTAGCTCCAGTTCTATTTGCGGGCCCGATTCGTCTTGGCATATATCGTCCGTTGCGCATTGGGTCAGGCGCACAAAGCTGGCATCGTTGCCGCCGATGCTCAAGGAAACAAGGGACGTATCCGCAGCCAGCGCGTCCACCTGGGCGGGGTGCTCGCCCGCGGAGGATAAAACATCCAGCGTGCTCGCGCCCTGGCAGGCGACGTTGCGGAAAGAACTCGTGGAGATTTCCTGCGCGGCGAGTTCTGGATAGGAATCTTGCGCTCTGGCGCAGGAATCGGGCGGATCCAGCGGGAGCGTCGTCGAGCCCATCGCCGCGTAGGAATCCCCAAGGGCCACATAGTTTTCGGGGACTTCTGGAACTTCCTCTGGCTGCGAGGAACATCCTGCAAGCAGGCAGGCGGCGGCGAGGGCGGGCAATACGTGGCGCATGAATGCCATCGTAGCCGCAGAGTCTGAAATGCCAGACAGTTGGTGACTGAGCAAGCTCTAAATACGTTGTGCATCACACTAAATTGATATCTGTGACGCTCGCCAAGCCCCCGGGAGACAGCCCCGGGAAACCGGCCTTGGGGTAGGGCACGGCGTCGATAAGCACGAGCGAAAGGAAGCCATGTCTGAACCACGCGAAGTCCGCGCACCCCGCGGCACCGAACTCAACGCAAAATCCTGGCAAACTGAAGCGCCACTGCGCATGCTGATGAATAACCTCGACCCAGAGGTGGCAGAGCGCCCCGAGGACCTCGTGGTCTACGGCGGCACCGGCCGCGCAGCACGTAGCTGGGAGGCCTTCGATGCCATTGTGGAATCGCTGAAGGACCTGGAAAGCGATGAAACCCTCCTCGTCCAATCCGGCAAGCCGGTGGGCATCTGGAAGACCAATGAATGGGCACCGCGCGTGCTCATCGCCAACTCCAACCTGGTGGGCGATTGGGCCAACTGGGAGCACTTCCGCAAGCTCGAGGACGAGGGTCTGATGATGTACGGCCAGATGACGGCCGGTTCCTGGATCTACATCGCCACCCAGGGCATCCTGCAGGGCACCTACGAGACCTTCGCAGCCGTGGCCAAGAAGCGCTTCGAGGGCAGCCTGGCCGGCACCCTGAGCCTGACCGGTGGGTGCGGCGGCATGGGCGGTGCCCAACCGCTCGCCGTGACGCTCAACGGGGGAGCGGTACTCATCGTTGATGTGGATGAGCACCGCCTGCGCCGCCGCCAGCACAAACGCTACCTCGATGAAGTGGTCACCGACTTAGACGAGGCCCTGCGCTTGGTCCTCGACGCCAAGGAAAACAAGAAGGCCCTTTCCGTCGGCCTCGTGGGCAACGCCGCCGAGGTCTTCCCCGAGGTGCTGCGCCGCCAGCGCGCCGGGGAGTTCAAGGTAGACATCGTCACCGACCAGACCTCCGCGCACGACCCACTGTCCTACCTGCCCACCGAAATCACCGTGGATGACTGGCAGTCCGAGGCCAAGGCCGATCCCACGACCTTTACCAAAAAGGCCCGCGAATCCATGGCCGCACAGGTCCAGGCGATGGTGGAATTCCAGGACGAGGGCGCCGAGGTCTTTGACTACGGCAATTCCATCCGCGATGAGGCCCGCCACGCCGGCTACCAGCGCGCATTCGAATTCCCCGGCTTCGTTCCCGCCTATATCCGCCCGCTCTTCTGCGAGGGAATGGGCCCATTCCGCTGGGCAGCGCTGTCCGGCGACCCAGAGGACATCAAGGTCACCGACCAAGCCCTAAAGGAGCTCTTTCCAGAAAACGAGCACCTGCACAACTGGCTGGACGCAGCCGAGGAATACGTCGAGTTCGAGGGTCTGCCCGCCCGCATCTGCTGGCTCGGTTACAACGAGCGACACAAGGCCGGCCTGCTCTTCAATGACCTGGTGCGCGAGGGCAAGATTAAGGCCCCCATCGTCATCGGCCGTGACCACCTCGATTCCGGCTCGGTTGCCTCGCCGTACCGCGAGACCGAAGCCATGCTCGATGGCACCGACGCCGTCGCTGACTGGCCGCTGCTCAACGCCATGACCGCCGTATCTTCCGGCGCTACCTGGGTCTCCCTCCACCACGGCGGCGGAGTGGGCATGGGCCGTTCCATCCACGCCGGTCAGGTCACGGTTGCCGATGGCACCGATCTCGCCGCCGCCAAGCTGCGCGCCGTGCTGACCAATGACCCAGGCATGGGCGTTATCCGCCACGTCGATGCCGGGTACTCTCGCGCAGAGGAAGTAGCCAAAGAGCGCGGCGTTCGCGTACCCATGGAATTTAAGGCAAGGGATTAAATGAGCACACTTTTTACCGGAATTTCAGAACTCCGTACGGTCAGCGAGCACGGCACGCTTAACGATGCCGCCCTTATCGCCGACCACGGCACCATCGCCTGGATTGGCCCTGCCTCTCAGGCACCTGCTGCCGATGACCAGGTGGACTTGGGCGGGCGCGCCGTCCTGCCCGGTTGGGTGGATTCGCACACCCACATGGTCTTCGACGGTGACCGCTCCGCCGAGTTTGAGGCCCGCATGTCCGGTGGCTCCTACGAGGCAGGCGGCATCGCGGTGACCATGGACGCCACCCGGGAGGCGGGGGCGGACCGCTTGGACAAGCTCGTCGCCGAGCGCGTGGCCGCCGGCCGCCGCGGTGGCACCACCACCTTTGAGACCAAGACCGGCTATGGCCTCAACACGGACACCGAGGTGGAAGCCGCGCGCGTGGCATCCCAGCACGTCGATGACGTCACGTTCCTGGGCGCCCACCTCGTGCCGCCGGGAGCGGATGCGGAAGACTACCTCGATGAGGTCGTCGGCCCGATGCTGGACGGCGTTGCCGAATACGTCCAGTGGATCGACGTCTTCTGCGAGCGCGGCGCGTTCAATGAAGAGCAGTCGCGCCGGGTTTTAGAAGCCGGTAAAAAGTTGGGCCTTGGCCTGCGCGTGCACGGCAACCAGCTTGGCGAGGGCCCAGGTGTCAGCCTCGCGGTCGATCTCGGCGCCGCTTCGGTGGACCATGTGAACTACCTGAGCGATAGTGACATCGAAAAGCTCGCAGCATCCGAGACCGTGGCCACCATGCTCCCGGCCTGCGATCTCTCCACCCGCGAGCCCTTGGCACCTGGCCGTGCGCTTCTCGATGCCGGCGCCACCCTCGCCATCGCCTCCAACCTCAACCCAGGTACCTCCTATACCTCGTCGATGAATTACTGCGTGACCACGGCCGTTCTGCAGCAGCACCTATCCGTCGACGAGGCCATCCACGCCGCCACCACCGGCGGTGCCACGGCACTGCGCCGCCATAACGTGGGCAACGGCCTAGATCCTAAGGGCCGCCCCGCGAAGGGCACTCTGGTGGAGGGCGCTGCCGCTGACCTGCACGTGCTCGATGCTCCCAGCGCGGTGCACTTGGCCTACCGGCCGGGCATGCCGCTGAGCTACCGCACCTTCGTGGCGGGGGTATAGCGAGGAATGGAGTTTGCCGCCGGTATCGCGTAGGGTTGGACGAGCAATGAGCATTACCGATAACGCCACCGGCGGCGTAAACGAGCCGGAAGATTTTAATAAGTCGGAATCTCAGGACAACTCGCAAGGTGTCAACCAGGACACCAGGGCTGCGAATACTTCTGAGGGCACCGGCGCTGAGTCCAAAGATTCGGCCAACGACAACTCCCAGGGGTTCGAGCACCTCGGCCTGCCAGATAAAATTCTGCAAGCCGTTGCGAAAGTAGGCTTCACCACCCCGTCCCCCATTCAAGAAGAAACCATCCCGATCCTGATGGAAGGCCGCGACGTCGTGGGCCTTGCACAGACCGGCACCGGCAAGACCGCAGCCTTCGCTCTGCCGGTCTTGTCCCAGATTGACCCGCAGGCGCGCCACCCGCAGGCGCTTGTCCTCGCGCCTACCCGCGAGCTCGCCTTGCAGGTTGCAGACGCCTTCCAATCCTTTGCGGAAACCCTGAAGGGCATCGAGGTTCTTCCCATTTACGGTGGCCAGGCCTACGGCATCCAGCTGTCTGGTCTGCGCCGCGGTGCCCAGGTCATTGTGGGTACCCCGGGGCGCGTCATCGATCACCTAGAAAAGGGCTCGCTTGACCTGTCCCAGCTGCAGTTCCTCGTCCTCGATGAGGCCGATGAGATGCTGAACATGGGCTTCCAGGAGGACGTCGAGCGCATCCTGGAAAGCACCCCGGACCGCAAGCAAGTGGCGCTTTTCTCCGCCACCATGCCCAACGCCATCCGCCGCCTGTCCAAGCAGTACCTGCACAACCCGGCGGAAGTAACCGTCAAGTCCGAGCGCCGCACCAACGACAACATCAAGCAGCGCTTCCTGCTGATTCCGCACCGCGCAAAGATGGATGCCTTCACCCGCATCCTCGAAGTCATTACCTATGACGCCATCATCGTCTTCTGCCGCACCAAGCATGAGACCGAAGAGGTGGCCGAGGCCCTGCGCGATCGCGGCTACAGCGCTGCTGCCATTAACGGCGACATCGCCCAGGCGCAGCGCGAGCGCACCGTCGATCAGCTCAAGGATGGCCGCCTAGACATCCTCGTGGCTACCGACGTCGCCGCGCGTGGCCTCGACGTGGAGCGCATCACCCACGTGGTGAACTTCGACATCCCGAACGATACCGAGTCCTACGTGCACCGCATCGGCCGCACCGGCCGTGCCGGTCGCTCCGGTGAGGCAATCCTGTTTGTCACCCCACGCGAGCGCCGCATGCTGCGTTCCATCGAGCGCGTGACCAACGCCCGCCTCGAAGAGATGGATCTGCCGTCCGTCGATGAGGTTAATGAGAAGCGCAAGGAAAAGTTCGCGCAGGCCATTACCCAGTCCATGGACAACAAGCAGGCCGATTTCTTCCGCAACTTGGTGCGCAAGTACTCGGAAGACAACAACGTTGCCATGGATGACATCGCCGCTGCGTTGGCCGTCATGCACCAGGGTGGCAAGAACTTCCTATTGGAAGACAAGCCTTTGCCCAAGCCAAAGAAGGACCGCCGCGATCGTGATGACCGCAAGCGCGACCGTGACTTCAAGGGTGGCGGCAAGAACCGCGGCGGCTCCAAGCGGCCGGATGGTGACTTTGAGACGTACAGGTTGGACGTCGGCAAGCGCCAGAATGTCCGCCCGGGTGCCATCGTCGGTGCAATCGCCAACGAAGGTGGCCTGTCTGCCAAGGACTTCGGGCGCATCACCATTGCGGTGGGGCACACGCTCGTGGACCTGCCGAAGAACATGGACCCGGCTGTGCTGGACCGCCTGAAGGATACCCGGATTTCTGGCCAGCTCATCAAGATTCAGAAGGATACCGGTCGCCCGCCTCGCCGTGATGGCGGCGGCGGTGGCCGCAAGCACGGTGGTCGCTTCCGCGACTAATTAAACCTCCAAAGGGCCTCTTTTTAGAGGCCCTTTTTTCATGCCCTGTGACCTGCGCTTTTACTATAAAGGGTTAAACGACAAAACGTGTTGTTTTTCGGCGTGTCGAGTTAAACGACATTTTGTGTTGGTGGGGGTAGGGGTTT
>NZ_JBEHFV010000038.1:0-18811 GCF_040225855.1 Corynebacterium sp. KPL2850 | reverse complement strand
TCATCAACAATCTCAGCACCAGCAACAACCTCATGCGAACCCTGAGCAAAATCAGCATTCGTCGAAATCTCCGGCTTTGCAGAAGTATCAGCAGGCTCCTCCGGCTTTTCCGAAGAAGTCGTGCTTGAAGGCTCAGTACTGGTCGTGGTCTTCGAAGAGGAGGTCTCCGAGTCCGATGGCTCCGAGGTCTCAGATTCCGAGCTGCTCTCCGTCGATGGTTCAGAGCTGTTGGACTCCGAGGTGCTTGGCTTCGAGCTTGTAGTTGAAGTCTCCGACGAAGACGACTCCGAAGGCTTGTTGTCCTTCTTAGAGTTTACGGTTTGGTCTTTGTCATTAATGTCCTTGTGCTCAGCAACATGGTTCGGCTTCTCAGCATCAGGAGTTTCCTCGCCCTTGGCATTAACCGAAGTAGAGGTCAACTCCTCGAAAGCAACCGCAGCTTTGACCGGATTCTTTACGTCACTGTCAACAGTGATTTCCACGTCAACCTTGCCAGCGGACTTCTTCGGGGTAAAGGTCTTTTCACCCTTACCAATCACAGACTCGTCTGCCTTATTAACCAATTCCGCATTCAGGGTGTATTTCTTCCCTGGGACCAAGTCCTTGTACTTAACGGTATCGGTTACCTTAGCGCCGGACTTAACTGTCTCGCCCTTATCCAGCTTAGCCTTGGTGGCAATCTCTGGGTTCCAGACGGAATTTACGGTCTGTGCCTCGTCGCTCAAGTCCTTGTGCTCAGCGATGACATTCTTCTTGTCAGAATCAGAGGTGGACTTTCCTTCCGCATCAACCTCAGTAGAGGTCAAGGTCTCAAAGGCGACTGCCGCGTCAATAGGCTTCTTAAGATCACTGTCAACAGTGATCTCCACGTCCACGTCACCGGAGGACTGTTCTGGAGTAAAGGTCTTCTTGCCCTTGCCGACGACCTGGTTGTCCCCAGCCTTATCCTTCAGCTCAGCCTCAAGAGTGTATTCCTTGTGCGGGACCAGATCTTCGTAGTGAACCGTGTCCTTTACCTTTGCGCCAGCAACAACCTGATCAGCATCGTCGGCAAACTCTGCCTTGGTGCCAATCTTTGGCTGCAACTTCTTCTCAGATGCACTAGTAGTTGGAGTCGATTCGCTAGGCTCAGTGCTTGGCTGAGTAGTGGATTGCTCCGTCGAAGGTTCCTCAGAGGAAGTGGTCTCCTCAGTCGAGGTCTCCTCATCGGAAGGTTGCTCTTCGGTGGAATTCGGAGTGGACTCTTCCTCCGTAGGCTCGTCTTCCGTGGTTTCTTCCTCAGAAGGTTGCTCGGGAGTCGTAGATTCTTCCGGCTGCTCCTCTTCGGTATCGGGCAGGCCCGGCTGATCCGGCGGCATCAAACGTTGAAACCTACCGGTAGCGCCTAATGAACCTTGCCCTATTAAGCGCCCGTCAGGTCCCACTACGGTGATATAGGCATCTTCAGGAGCTTTGGGAACATCCACCCCAGACACATGGACCAAAGGCCAACCTGCTGAATCTTCAACCGTGAAACCGGTGAGCTGGGTAAATTCTTCGAGACTACCATGGTAGAACCCCATGGTCTGTGCAAAAATATCGTTTAACTGTTCGTCAGCGGTTGGGGCAGTCATATACTCGTGCACGCGTTCTTGAACAGACGGATCACCAATTAAGGCACTCAAGTAAACTGAGTAGGTAGCTACCGTTGCCTTATCGCCTTGTTTATAGGCCTGTATCATCTTCGTGGCCACATTAATTGCAGCGTCACGACGCTCTTCGGGGATCTCCACCTTGCCAGCCTGATCAATATCGTAAAGTGCCCCATTTGTCCGATGCATCGGATGATATTTACCGATGTCGATACACCATGCCCAACCGGCATTGTTTTTCGGATTAGCCCAATTACGATATTTTCTAGCTTCCTTCGGCGGTTTTCCCGCCCAGACGAGCGAACCCCATTCAGGGTCTCCGCCGCTAATCTTTCCATTAGGGTTACCCAAATCATCATTAGCGGTGATATCAACCTGACCGCCCGATTCTTGAGCATTAGCCCCTGGAACTGTGACCATGGCAGCGATAACCGCAATAACAGCAAGCACTGCGGTTAAAACCGACCACCTTCCACGAGGGAAATCTCTCACTCCACTCATTTTTCCCCTTTTCGAAAGGACGAATTCTTACAACTTCCGACTGCACAACGGCTTTTTATCCGTGCAGAGTTTTAATATGAACTTGAACACACAGCAAGGAATCTCGGTTTACCAACCATTCAGATTGCCGCCATTTGTGCCTTTTGGAGAGTACCAATCCCTGACATTTAATGAAACAGATCCACACTGTTAACGTTGATACATCTACTAATAGTTTTTATCGATCTATGGATAGAACATAAGGAACGCTTGGAGGAAAAACCTTCGACAAATAAACCTATGTTCGATATTCAATGCAGAGCGATTCGCCACCCGAAGGAATATACACTGCGTATTTTAACACATTTACAGTGTTTATTAACACTGTTAACACCAATATCCACGTTCAGCCTTTACACCATTAAGATTAAACGTGCAGATTTTTAAAACCTCCGTCACCAGGAAATTTGTAAATCACATCTTCATGCTTCCCAGTCCTCTGAGGCAACAGGAACATACTTCAGACGTCCATACGTTCGATTTTTCTACACTTCAGTCAGCCCGCAGCATAATCCAACCTTTCCCCAAGCGCTGATCGAAGAAACTGATTTAAAGTTAAGAAAAATTTCATTTTGTTCGACACGTCACACTCAAGATATACACCTGTTCAATAAAATTGCACTTTATAAAACCACGGTGCAGCGATAAAATGCACCCAATACGGGTTCTCGAAAATCGCAAAGCAGAGCTATTTCCCAGCGTTCGATAGAAGAGTTAAGGTATCCCGATAGCTTACATTTAGATAATCTTAAGTTAATAAAAGTGAAGGATCTTGACCCAACACCGCCAGCCACGCTAGCTATGTTTCAAATCATCCGATCAAAGACCATTGATGCTTCTCACAGTTTGATTCAGTTAATGCAGGTCGAATAGGCAGATCTCATTCAGAGATATTCCCCTTTAGTAATAGTGATCAAATTTTCTATTAATGGCATTGTCAACAAGATGACTTTCATCTAGTTACACACCTTTTACGGTGCTAGTATTTTTATCGGTTTAAAACACTAACCCCAGAAAGGACCGGAAATGTCTATTCCTTCTTTTATTGCTAGCGCCATCGCTGCTGTACTGCCTCTAACTGGCAGTACGGGCCCAGTTGACGCCCAGGACCAGCTTGCTGAGCCAGAGGTAAACCAGACCGCTGACGCTGAGCAGTCTACCAACCAGTCCGATGAGCCCGGCGCTCACGCCGAAAAAGGCCGCATCACCGGTGACAAGGAAGATGTAATCAACGGAGACCAGGACTACTCTGCGCCCATCCTGCAGAGCGGTAAGTTGGCTGTGCAGCGCGAACTCGCGCTCGCTACTGACGAGCTGGGCCACGAGTTCATGAACATCGACTTCAAGGACAGCCACAGCGCACACCTGACCTTCCCGGAAACCTATAACCCGGATACTGATCAGGCAGCCGTGGACCGCGTGCTGGAAGCACTCAAGATCAATGGCTACGACAACCTGACCGCTGCTTACTAAAGCTGAACGGGCATAGCCTCGGGGAGCCCCGAGGATCCTAAAGAAGGGGCGAGGTACCTCACCAAGGTACCTCGCCCCTTCGGCCTAAACGACAGGATGTGTTGGTGAAGTTATATGTTTAGCCAGTCTGGCCTGCTGGTATTAGGATTATTTCACTTATCCGGAGGGATAACGCAGTCTCGGGCCTGAAATACCACCGGGGGCGTGCTGATGTGCTAGGCGCCGAGGTTCACGATGAATGGATGAGTAAGAATCATCCTCGATGCCCCGTCTGTAGCAGGGCGTGCACCAAAATACGGGACTACAAGCATCAATCCGCCAGCGATGGCGATGGAACACCTGTAAAGCCACTGTCACTCGCGCTAGAGGCTGAGCCAGGAAAGTGGACGCATCAGAGGCCAGGCCTTAGCCAAAGCACACACCCTAGCCAGCCAAGAAACGCAAGCCACCAGCGGCCGTGAATACGGCCGACCAGCAACTTTCGACAGTGCCTATAACCACTCTATGGGAATACGCAAAGGCCACATGCCCTAAACCACGCAGTCCACCAACACAAAATGTCGTTTAACCCGACACGCCGGAAAACAACACATTTTGTCGTTTAACCCGCCCCTTCTTACTTTTATGAGCTCCCGGCTGGGCGGGGCTCATCAATGCAACTGTGTCCGTT
The DNA here is from genome assembly GCF_040225855.1 of Corynebacterium sp. KPL2850. NCBI lineage: Bacteria > Bacillati > Actinomycetota > Actinomycetes > Mycobacteriales > Corynebacteriaceae > Corynebacterium > Corynebacterium sp. KPL2850. The sequence continues at coordinate 14,497 of NZ_JBEHFV010000038.1, read as the reverse complement.
ACTGGTCCTCCATGACATCGTGTCGCACGATGGTCTGGACGCGGCCAGGGCCGACGCCGATATACGAGATGCGGCAGCCAGACAGTTCCTCCAAGCGCAGCACATAATCCTGTGCCTTCTGTGGAAGTTCCTCGAAGGTGGTGCACTCAGAGATGTCCTCGTCCCACGCCGGCATGGTTTCAAAAATCGGCTCGGCGTGGTGGAACTCAGACTGGGAAACCGGCATCTCGTCGTAACGCTTGCCGTCAACGTCATAAGCCACGCAGATAGGAATCTCCCCAATGCCGGTGAGCACATCGAGCTTGGTCAAGAAGTAATCCGTAAAACCATTCACGCGCGTGGCGTAGCGAGCAATCACGGAATCGTACCAGCCGCAGCGGCGCGTGCGGCCGGTGTTCACGCCGACCTCGCCGCCGGTGGTCTGCAGGTACTCGCCCCACTTATCAAACAGCTCCGTGGGGAACGGGCCTGCGCCAACGCGGGTTGTATAGGCCTTGATAATGCCCAGCGAGGTCTTAATCCGCGTCGGTCCAATGCCAGAGCCAACCGATGCCCCACCCGCAGTCGGGTTCGAGGAAGTCACGAACGGGTAGGTGCCGTGGTCAACGTCCAACATGGTGGCCTGGCCGCCCTCCATGAGCACATTCTGGCCATTAGCAAGCGCTTCGTTCAGTTCGAGCTCGACGTCGATGACCATGGGGCGCAGGCGGTCGCGGTAGCTTAGGAAGTACTCCACAATCTGCTCAGCCTCGATGGCTTTGCGGTTGTACATCTTCACCAGCATCTGGTTCTTAATCTCCAGCGCGGACTCGACCTTCTGGCGCAGGATGGACTCGTCGAAAATATCCTGCACGCGGATGCCAATGCGCGCGACCTTATCGGCGTAGGTCGGCCCAATGCCGCGGCCGGTGGTACCGATGGCGCGCTTGCCCAGGAAACGCTCCTGCACGCGATCGAGGGTCTGGTGATACGGCGCCACGAGGTGCGCATTCGCGGAAATCTTCAGGCGGGAGGCATTTGCCCCGCGCGCTTCCAGGCCATCAATCTCATCAAAGAGCGCCTCGAGGTTAATCACCACGCCATTGCCCAGCACGGGAATGGCGTTTTCAGAAAGAATACCGGCGGGCAGGAGCTTCAGCTCGTATTTTTCACCGCCGACCACGACGGTGTGCCCGGCGTTATTGCCGCCGTTCGGCTTGACTACGTAGTCAACTTTCCCGCCAAGGATATCGGTAGCCTTGCCCTTGCCTTCGTCGCCCCATTGGGCGCCGACAATGACGATCGCTGCCATCTTTTAAGTCACTTCCTCATTATTGAAGCCAAAATACGCATTTACCTTACACTTTTCTGGCCGCAATAGCCCACGTAGCATGATGTGCATGCGTTTTTTGTTCCTCCGCTGCGGCGCCCCCGGCGTTGATTTGCCCGCAGAGGCCTATGACCTTTCGGCCGTTCCTTCCCGCAAGGAGCTCTCGCTTATCGATGCCGCCGCCACCAACCTCCTCCCCCACGACCCCACGCCTTCGCTTGACGAGATCGCCGCGCAGCCCGATGTCCGCCACCTCGGCGCCCCTGCCGCCGCCCCGCAGGAGCCTTACCTGGAGGACCGCCTGCGCATCGTGGTTGCGGGCTCGGATTCGGCGCTGAACGCCGTCATCACCCGGCTCATGCGCGCCGATAACCTGTGGGCTGAGGTAGCGTTCATTCCCACGGGCGAGTCGGCCGCCGCCGCTAATTGGGGCCTGCCCGCCGCGCCGCAGGAGTCCCTCGAGGTCGCCCGCACCGCCCCGGTTCGCCCGGTGCCGCTCATCCGCAATGATTCCGGCCAGGCCGTCGCCGGCTCAGCAACCATCTCAGATTGGTCGAATGGCCCGCTTACCGGTGAAATCATCATCGATGATGACACCCTCGCCGCCTCCGGCCGCGGCACTTTTGGCGCGCGGCTGGTCCCCATGACCGATGCCCCGGGCATCCTGGCGGCCCGCGCAACCTCTCCAGTCGAGCCCGAAGGCCGCCTCCTGCGTTCCCTCCTGCGCAAGCCCGGTCGCCTCGACCCAGACTCCGTCCACACCGGCCGCGCGGTCCAGGCAGGCGGCCCCCAGCTGCGCGTGCTTGTCGATGCCATCCCCCACAAACGCCCCCTCACCCGCGTCACCTTCTACCGCCATCTGCGCGACCTCCAAGTCGTGCGCCCCTAGTCCACCCGTCACAGCTAACGCCGGTCCAGCCAGCTCACCCCGTCTCCGCTGACTCGGCCCTCGGTTGACTCAGCTCGCGCAACTCGGCAAGCGCCCCGCTCGGCGGATATCCGGGCGTGGTCCTGCTAATTCTGCCCTTTCGGCTTATCTTTGCGCTCCCACACCTCCGGCGGGAACGCCGGGTGCGTAGAGGTAGGAACCAGGTGCGCAACGGCGGACTCGCGCGAGAGCCCGCATACCATGAGCATGTCCACAACAATGGACCTCGTCTGCGCGAGAATCGTATACGCAGAAAGCGTCGCGTCTTCTTCGATAAGATCCATGCCTGCTTGACCACCCACGTAGCGCAGTCGCTGTACCAGCTCGGGTATCTCTATCGCCTCATCGTGGTCCCGCTTTTGCCTGCCGTAAAGCTCTCCCACCGCGAGGATAATTTCTGATAGTTCTTCCAAGAGCTCTAGCTGCTTTTCGGACACGCTATCACCGTCTTCAGTAAGCACGAGCGCGCGGCGCGATAAGACCCGCACCCCGCGCACCGCATTATCTACCGGCAACAGGATGCGCTCCAGGGACCGAATGCTCCTGCGCGAGGTCCACAAAAGCGGCGATACTTCCGATGCCTCCCTGCCCGACTGCGCCGCACTCAACAGCGTATTCACGTCATTTTGCGTGCCGCGCACCGCATCGCGGGCATCGCGAATAATCTCAGGATTGGTATCGCGGATGCCATGCGTGACGTCATTGAGAATGCTCGATGCAATCCGCAGCACCTTCGACACCTCGCGCCTTGCTTCCTTCAACGGCGAATTCGGGATCAGTGCAATCGTGATAAGCCCAATGCCGGAACCAATCATCGCGTCGATGGCCCGGTGCAAGCCACCCGGCCCCTCGGTCGGCGGAAAAATCGTGGCGATAAGGATGGAACCAAAAACAATCTGGTTGGACACCAGCGGCGATTTCGTAATAAAGGACCCCACCACCAGGCCGGCTCCCACGATGAACAGGATCTGGAACGGGCCCTGCCCCACCACTTGGAAGAGCAAATCGCCCACAGCCACGCCGACGATGCCGCCTAGCGACATCTCCAATGCCTTCTTCATCCTGTCCCCGCCCGAAAGCCCCAGGATGATAACCGCGGAAATAGGCGCGAAGAACGGCTGCGGATGCCCAAAGAGAGAGCTAGCCACCCAATACGCCAATGCGGCACCAACGGTGGCCTGGATTATATAAACGAAGCGCGAACGGATGCGTTGCAGACGCGATAATACTGAGCGGTCCACCACCCGCAGCATTTGCCTCGTTGAGACTCTTTGTTTCGCTTCCGACATGTCCTCCAGCATAGAAGACCGCTCTCTACCACCGCCCCCCGAATACCCGCATCCCGGCCCGCGCCAGGTTGTGGATAACGCGCTATATGCGCGCCTCAGCGACCCCAGCAGCGCGAGAATTCCACAGATTCGCCGTTTCGCCCTACTTATCCATTGCCGCATACCCATTCCGCTTTTACGGTCAGGAGCCGTGAACACAGAATTTTTGCAACTTTGCCGTCGCGGTGTGGACCTCGTCGCCGAGTTTCAGGGATGCTCCGAACAGCAGCTCATCGAGGCCGGCGCCAGCCAGCTCCTCGCCGCGCAACTCGCCCGCCTGCAACACACCTATTTCGGCCGCACCTCCAATAGCCGCAAGCAGCGCCTCGCCTGCGAGGCAGCTCGTTCACGCGGCCACGACCTCGCTGTGCTTGAAAGCATCGAGTCTTTCGCCCACCGCGTGAAAGACACCAACCGCAGTTGGGATCTCCGCCTGGAGCTCTGCCGCGCGGAAGCCCACCTGATTCCGGCGATCGCGAAAAAGCGCCTCAAGCAGCTCAACCCCGCCAAGCGGCCCTCCCACGGCGTCCGCTACACCCGACGCCCCAATGGCCCCCACACCATCTCCATCACCGCGGACCCCACGGATATCGCAGATATCAAGGGCGTTCTCGCTTCCGTGGATAAGGAAAACCCGCTTGCGGCGGCCAAGCAGGTCATCCTCGAGGGCAATCCCGGCGCGCTCCCCGCGGTCCATACCAACGTGATCATTACCCTCGACCAACTAGATCACATCACTGCTGGCCAGGGCGATGACATCATGCTTCAGCTTTCCAACGGCGCGCGCATGTCCGGCGCCCAGCTCGTCGCCCGCACCCTCGCCCAACGTGGTTACGTCAGCTTGGTTCACCCCGAGCACGGCGCGGTAAACCTGTATCGCACCGAACGCATGGCCAGCTGGAAGCAGCGCATGCTAGCCCGCGCGGAACATCCTATTTGCGCTTGGCCCGGCTGCTCCACGCCTGCCGATGACGCCCAAGTCCACCACCTCACCGCCTGGGCCGCCGGCGGCCCCACGAACCAAGAAAACCTCGTAACGCTCTGTGCCCATCACAATGCGGTGAACCAAGATGATGATTCCCGACCCACCGCACGCGGGCGCATGGTTCGCATCAAGGGCCGCATCGCTTGGATCCCGCCGTGGAGCGGTAACCCGCGGTTCATCCCCTCACCCGCCCATTCACCACGACCAACAAGGAGTTACGCCTAATCCTCACCCCACCCAGTCCGTCTGGTCCGTCTAATCCACTCGGGTCGCTGGGCCTGCCGTTCCCGCCTGGCCTTGCCAGCCTATATTTCTGCCCAATCTCGCTGGCATAGCTGGTCGGGCCGGCATAGCTTGTCTGGCTGATCTGGCATACGTGCCTGCTCTGTCTCATACCCGGCAAGCCCCCGCCGCATCCTCGCACCCCACAGATGGGCCCAGCAATAGGTCCAGAGATCGGACCAGAAATAGGAAGAGCCGCCTCCCACACAGGGGGAAGCGGCTACTTCGTCGTGCCTACAGCGCGGTCGCGCCTTCGGCTTCAGCTCAACATGGAGCTAATTGGGACTCGTCCTACTTGGCCGTGGTCTTACCCACGGAGTGGAGGTCCTGACATGCCTCGATGACGCGCTCGGACATCCCCTGCTCTGCCTTCTTCAGGTAGGAGCGTGGGTCGTAGACCTTCTTGTTGCCTACCTCGCCGTCAATTTTGAACACGCCGTCGTAGTTTTCCATCATGTGGCGAGCCACTGGGTTGGTAAACGCGTACTGGGTATCGGTGTCCACGTTCATCTTGATGACGCCGTAGCGCAGCGCCTCTTCAATCTTCTCCTTCTCGGAGCCGGAGCCGCCGTGGAAGACGAAGTCAAAGGCGTGCTCGCCCTCGCTCAGGCCGAGCTTCTTCTGCGCAACCTTCTGGCCCTCCAGCAGGACCTCGGGGCGCAGCTTCACGTTGCCCGGCTTGTAGACGCCGTGCACGTTACCGAAGGTAGCGGCCAACAAGTAGCGGCCCTTCTCGCCTGTGCCCAGGGCATCGATGGTCTTTTCAAAGTCTTCCGGAGTCGTGTACAGGTTATCGCCGGCCTTGGCCTCGACACCGTCTTCTTCGCCGCCAACGACACCAATCTCTGCCTCGAGAATGATGTGGGCCTTCTTCGCCTTTTCCAGAAGCTCCTGGGCGATGACCAAGTTTTCATCGATCGGAATAGCAGAGCCGTCCCACATGTGGGACTGGAAGAGCGGGTTCTCACCGCGGTCAACGCGCTCCTGAGAAATAGCCATCAGCGGACGAACGTAATCGTCCAGAACTTCCTTCTGGCAGTGGTCGGTGTGCAGGGCGATATTGACGCCGTAGTGCTTCGCGGCCTCGTGCGCGAAGGCGGCTAGGGCCTGAGCACCTTTAACCTTGTTCTTGACCGCGAGGCCAGAGCCGAACTCTGCGCCACCGGTGGAGAATTGGATGATGCCGTCAGACTCTGCCTCGGCAAAGCCCTTCAGTGCTGCGTTGATCGTTTCAGACGAGGTGCAGTTGATGGCTGGAAATGCGAAGCCGTTCTGCTTCGCGGTGTCCAGCATCTGGTTATACGCCTCGGGGGTTGCAATTGGCATGAAATTCCATCCTTAAGTGGGATTGCGGTCAAACACGTTCCAACACTCAATTATGCCCACATTTGCGGATTCCCGCCGCAAAATTGGTGTGACATTTCCTGTGTTTACTACCCAACTCTCAAAAATGACGCGCCCCCACACGACAAACCCCGCGCAAGGTGTTTAACAGCACGGTTAAACGCCGTTAATCGCGACCCGATGTTTTATGCAGGTCACGAGCCACCCGAGCACACGCCTCCAGAAGCATCCAACCAGACAGCTGCACGGAAAGGTCGCGCTCATCCACGCGAATGATTCCCATCTTTTCACTCACGGTCGTGTGCCCGAAGCCGTAGTTGTGCGGTAGGCGAGCATCGGCGGTCCAGTCAGAGCCAAAAATTGGCAGACCATCAACCTCGAGGCGGTGCTCCCACACGGATTCGGCAGACGCCACCACCATGCGGGTCGCCAACTTTTTGGTGGCCCGGTTCGCGGGTGAGTCTCCGGGCAACCGCACGGCGACATCAGCAAGATAGCGCATCAGGATGCCCTTAAACAGGCCGCCATCACCATCACCGGTCTCCCAATCCACGACGCCAGACGGAGTCGCCATCCCGGAAGCAATAGCCTGCACCAGGCCACGGATCTTGATGATGTAGCTCATCATCTCGGATGCCAGCTCGGCCTCGTAGACGCTGTCGATCTGCTCCAGCTTGCCGATGCTCGACTCCTCCCGCATCGCCAACACAATCTCCAGGCATGCTCCCAGCATCACGCCTTGGCAATACGGGTGAACTTGTTTGACGATCTCAGGGCCATCCATGCGCATGCGCACGCCGTCCATGATGAAACCATCTTCATTGACCAAGTTGTCGTAGACCCAGTCAACAATGCGGCGGGCCGCGGTAATCTTTCCCATCCGCGCCAGCATGATTGCACCAGGGCCATTGGCCGGCACATTCATGAAGTTCTCGCCATCGCGCCACGGCAAAATGCCCAGCGAGTCATCGAGGCCTTCGGTGATATTTCCCTGCAAAGACGCTAACGCCTTGGGCGATTTCATCTTTTTTACCTCGCCCACACGCCCCAGAGCGAGGGCGAGCCAGGCTTTGTCGTCGAAGTACTTATTCTTGGTCAACTGCGCAAGATTCCGCACGCGAATCCCGCGCATGGTGTCAAGGATGCGCTGGCGGCGGGCCTTAGTATTCTTCCGCTCCGCCGCATCGACGAGGCAATCGAGGTAGTGCGCCTGCCACCAGTAGTGCCAGTGCACGAGGAGCTTTTCTTTCGTGGTGGGCGGCCAGCTGACGATGGCGAGGTTGGTTCGCGGCAGGCCCCATACGGAATGCGCATGGCGCTCATCAATGGCGGTTTCCGCGAGTTCGGCGCGGTGGGCCCACTTTTCTTCCACGATTTCTTTATCACTCCAGTAGCAAGGTTTATTACAGTTAGTGTAACGATCTCTTACCAGGAATTGTGCAGATCGGCGTGCTGCCGGATCCAAGTATGCATGGCGATGCCCGCGGCCACGCCCGCGTTGATGGACCGCGTAGAGCCAAATTGCGCGATGGAGCAGGTCATCAGGGCGGCATCTTGCGCGGCGGCGCTGACGCCGGGGCCTTCTTGCCCGAATAGCAGCAGGCTGCGTTCCGGCAGTTCGGCGGTTTCGAGGGGCACGCAACCGGGGGTGTTATCAAGGGCCACGACCGTCAGGTCTTGCTCGGCTGCCCAGGCAATGAGCTTATCGACGCTCTCATGATGCCGCAGATGCTGATACCTATCTGTCACCATGGCACCGCGGCGGTTCCACCGGCGCCGCCCCACAATGTGGACGGTATCGACGGCAAAGGCGTTGGCGGTGCGCACGACGGTGCCGATATTGGCGTCATTTTCAAAGTTCTCGATGGCGATATGCAGGCTGTGCCGCCGCTTATCGATGTCCCCCTTAATCGCCTCCCTCCGCCAATACCGATACGCGTCGACGACATTGCGCCGGTCGCCCTCGCGCAGCAGCTCCGGATCGTATTTGTCCGCCTCCGGCCCTTCCGGCCAGGGCCCTTCCCAGGGCCCCACGCCGTGCCGGCCCTCATTCCATTCGGTCGGCCCCTTCGCCTCCTCGGGCTGTTCTTGCTGCTCCTGCTGCTCTTGTTGCGCAGCACTCTCGCCCTGCGCGGCCCGCGCAATACTCTCGCCACGCGCACCCTGCCCGGCCTGCGCATCCTGACCGATCGACTCGGCCTGGGATGCCTGGTCCATCTCGTTACGCGAGTCCAAGGTCATCCAAGCCAAGCAGGGAACGGTATTCAAGGCCCTCGGCCGAGATGACGTCTTCGGCTCCGGTGGCGCGGTCAACGACGGTAGCTACGCCGACCACTTCTGCTCCGGCTTCGCGCAATGCGGCGACTGCCGTGAGCGGCGAGTTGCCGGTCGTGGTGGTGTCCTCGACCACCAACACCTTCTTTCCAGTCACGTCCGCGCCCTCGATGCGGCGCTGCATGCCGTGCTTCTTGGCTTCCTTGCGCACGACAAAGGCATCAATATCGCGGCCATCGGCATGCATGATTGAGGTCGCTACCGGGTCCGCGCCAAGGGTGAGGCCTCCCACAGCCGCAAAATCCCAATCCGCGGTGAGCTCGCGAAGCAAGGACCCGATGAGGCGGGAGGCTTCGTGGTGCAAGGTCGCACGGCGCAAATCAACGTAGTAATCGGCCTCTTTACCCGAGGACAAAGTCACCTTGCCGAGCACAACGGCAAGCTCCTTGACCAGTTCCGCAAGACGCTTCTTCTTGTCTTCTTGCAGGTGCACTTCAGTCATCGCATTGCTCCTTCTTTAGAGATTTTCGGCACATGAGGAAAGTCCTGGCTACATGGGCCAACGCAACATTCTAGGCTACTCCCCCTGCTGTGGCCCGGAATCGTCACGGCGGTCTTTATCCCCTTTATCCCTTGCCGCGGCCGGGCCACTGGCGTCTTGGGAGGCTGCGTCGCGGCCGTCATCGGAAGCATCTCCCGAAGCGTCGTCGAAGATGGAAGCCTCCCCGAATTGCTGTCGCGGTAGGCGGGCGGTACCTGAGTCGGGGGTGGGGCGTTCATTGCCATCGGCAATGGCATCGACCTCGTCCGCCCCAATCGCCGTGTGTTCAACCGGGCCACGGGTCTCGGAGTACGTGCGCGAGGGCATATCCAACGGTTCCTCCGGCCGCTGGATGACCGGCCGGGAAAACTCCGGCTGCCCCGCCGCCGCTGTTCCACCCACCGCGTCGACCACAGGTGCCGCGGGAATTTCCCTGGCCGGGTCCAAGTCCTCAAGGTGGATGGTATGCACGGAGGAGGAACGGGGCGGAAGGACGCGGGAAGCATCGGCAAGTAAAGCCAGGGGCGGCAGCATTGCCTCCCAATCCGCGGTGCGCGAGTGCTTGGTGGTTTGTGCCAAAACCCATTCGGTTTCCAGCCACAGCGCCGAGACCACCTCCGGCATGCGTTGCAGCGCGATGCGCACGCGTTCGTCTACCATCCGCTCCGTCACACCGCGATCGGAGGAATATACATCGAAACCCTCGATGCGCATGGCCAATAGCAGGTCCTCGGACATCTCGGCCTCTTGACTTTCGAAGCGCTGAAAATCAACGACCACATCCGATGCCGCTCCCGTCCGCATCGCCATCACATTGACGCCGTCAATATCCATCAGCAACATTTCGTGGCCATACACGTTGCCGGCAACGATGTCTTTCGGCGCGGCGCCGGAGGAGGCCACTCCCCTTGTCCATTCATCGACAAGGTACTGGTCCGACTTCATGTACTCAAAACCCCGGGTCTCCGCCCAGTTCTTGCGCTCCCGACGAATGGTGCCAGGGATAAGCGGCCGCGGCCGCCCTACCGGCTTAGGCTTTGCGTGACCTTCCGGTGGCTCTTCAGTCCCCTCTTGGCCTGCCTCTTCGAGGGAGTTATCCGCACCCGATTCCGTTTCTGCGTCTGAGTCCGCATCCTGGTTAATGTCAGAATCTGCGCCAGCTTCCGACGTCTTTTCTGTGTTGCCTGCAGTGTTGGCACGGACAGCACTGCCAGTTCTGCCGACATTGTCGGAGCTGTTGACGCTGTCAGAACCGGATGCGGGTGCTGCTGCATTGGTGTCGGAGGTAGAGGCAGCAGTGGTTGCGGTGGAGGCGTCGCCTTTTACAACGCCATTATCTGAAACAGCCTCGGAGTCGTTAGCGCTGGCTTCGTCGCTGGCATTGGCGTCACTGGCGCTATCCTCACTCGCCCTGTCGTCACCGCTGCGGTCCGAATCGCCTACCGTGCGATGGTGGCGGCCTGAAGAGCGAATGGAATCAGGATCGGATTCAACATCGGGGGACGGCGAGTACTTCGCCTCGAAACCGGGGTGGGCCTCAGTACTGCCTTCGCTCTCAGGATCTGTAACGGCCTCAGAGCCTGCGGCGTCTTCCGCATCCTCTTCAGTTTCCTCTTTAGTTTCGGGGCGTGCGTGGGAAGGCGCATCCTGGTCTTCCCAGGTGTCCCAGTCTTTCCGGTCGTGCTGGGATGCAGTATCACGCTGGGCATCGGCTGCGCGCTGCGTGCGGTCGTAGTACAGCAAGAAGCCACCGGCGATGCCGAGCACGAGTGCGAAAATCAGGAGTAAAGAAGCCATCATCTCCCGATAATAATAGGTACCGGCACCCCACGGTGCCGGTACCAGTCGGAGTCGGAGCGATTAATTGGAATTAATCGTTAACCGAAGTCCTATCCCCGCGTTCTACCGGGTTGGTCGGGTCTGCCGACCACTGCGACCAGCCGCCGATGTAGTGGCGCAGGCCGGTAAATCCTGCGTTCTCCATCGCCGCAAGGGCCAGTGCGGAGTGGTTGCCCGAACCGGAATAGATGATTGCATCCTTGGTGTTTTCTTGAGTCAATCCGGCAGCGGCCAGCACTTCACGGATTTCATCCGGCGACTTCAACGTGCGCACCCCATCGTTGTGGAAGAGGCGCTCGGGAACATTGACCGCACCGGGAATGTGGCCCGCCTTCAAATCCAGGTTCTCGCGGCGGCCGGCGAAGCGGTTACTCGAACGAGTATCGATGAGCACGCCATCGTGCTCGCGGACGTCATCAATCGTGGCGGTAGCCAGCTGGCCGGGAGTGACCTCGAATTTCGAGCCGACCGCAATATTGCCCGGTCCCGTCAGGGTTTGGTAACCGTGCGCGAGCCAGTTTTCCAGGCCACCATCGAGGATGCGCACATCAGTCAGGCCTGCCCACCGCAGCGTCCACCACGCGCGGCCGGCAAAAAGCCCGCGGCCCTCGTCATAGACCACCACGGGGCGGTCTTCCTGCAGGCCCCAAGAGCGGATCCAGGCTTGCAGCTTATCTTCGTCAGGCAGCGGATTGCGGCCATTGCGCGAACCAGGAAGGCCGACGAAGGCCGCGCCGGTATCGCCAAAAAGTGCGGTGGGAATGTGCAGAGAAGCAAAGTCGATGAAGCTCTGGCCCGTCTTGGGCTGCCAGTGGGTGCCGAGGAGGGTGAAACGATCGCCGTGGTAGATGGATTCTTTGAGTTCCTGCGGGGAAACTAAAATGCTCATGCCTTCCAGTCTAAAGGCATGAGCATTATTTTTCGCCCGGTAATTTAGCGAGCGGAAATATCCAGCTCAGCACCGCCATCGGCGACGTCGACGTGGACGGTATCGCCATCGGCAATGTCACCAGCCAGAAGCTTCTTCGCTAGCTTGTCACCAATAGCCTGCTGGATGGTCCGGCGCAACGGGCGGGCACCGTAGGCGGGGTCATAGCCGCGGTCGGCCAACCAGGACTTGGCGGAATCGGATACCTGCAGCGTCAGGCGGCGGGCCTCCAGGCGCTCGGTGAGACCGCGCAGCTGGATGTCCACGATGCCGCGCAGCAGTTCCTCCGACAACGGCTCGAACATCACCACATCATCGAGGCGGTTGATGAACTCCGGCTTGAAGGCACGCTTCACGGCCTCCATGGTCTCGTCCTTCGTACCGCCGGCGCCCAGGTTGGACGTCAGAATAATGACGGTATTGCGGAAGTCGACGGTGCGACCCTGGCCATCGGTAAGTCGCCCCTCATCGAGTACCTGGAGGAGGACGTCGAAGACGTCGGGGTGGGCCTTTTCCACTTCGTCGAAAAGCACGAGCGTATAAGGTCGACGCCGCACGGCCTCGGTGAGCTGGCCACCGGCTTCGTGGCCGACGTATCCCGGAGGGGCACCGACGAGCCGGGAGACGGAGTGCTTCTCGCCGTACTCGGACATATCGATGCGCACCATGGCGGATTCATCGTCGAAGAGGAAGTCCGCCAACGCCTTGGCCAGCTCAGTCTTACCCACACCGGTGGGGCCGAGGAAGAGGAAGGAGCCGGTCGGGCGGTTGGGGTCAGCCACGCCCGCGCGGGAGCGACGCACGGCATCAGAAACAGCGGTCACGGCCTCGCGCTGGCCGACAACCCTCTTGCCCAACACCGATTCCATGTTCAGCAGCTTCTCGGTCTCGCCCTGCAGCATCTTGCCGGCGGGAATGCCGGTCCACGCGGAGACGACCTCCGCGATGGTATCCGGGCTGACCTCCTCATCTAGCATGGTATTGCGCTGGGCGGCGGCCTTTTCTTCGGCTGCGGCCAGGTCCTTTTCCAGCGGCGGGATCTTGCCGTAGTTGATCTCGGAGGCTAGGGCGAGGTCGCCGTCGCGCTCGGCAATTTCTGCTTGGCGGCGGAGATCGTCGAGTTCTTCCTTGATATCCTGCACGTCATCGATGGCCTTCTTCTCGTTGGCCCAGCGCGCCTTGAGCTCGCCGAGCTTTTCGCGCTGGTCCGCGAGCTCGCCTTGCAGGGCGGCCAGGCGGTCCTTGGAGGCGGCGTCGGATTCCTTCTTCAGCGCGAGCTCCTCGATCTCCATGCGGCGAACGATGCGCTCGAGCTCATCGATTTCCTGCGGCGAGGAGTCGATTTCCATGCGCAGGCGGGAGCCGGCTTCATCGACTAGGTCGATGGCCTTGTCCGGCAGGAAGCGGTTGGTGATGTAGCGGTTCGATAGCTCCGCTGCCGAAACCAAGGCGGAGTCCATGATGCGCACGCCGTGGTGCACCTCGTAGCGCTCCTTGAGCCCGCGCAGGATACCGATGGTGTCTTCTACGGACGGCTCTGCGGCATAGACCTGCTGGAAACGACGCTCGAGGGCGGCGTCCTTTTCGATGTACTTGCGGTACTCATCCAGCGTGGTTGCACCAACGAGGCGCAGCTCGCCGCGGGCCAGCATGGGCTTAATCATGTTGCCCGCATCCATGGAGCCTTCTCCGGTAGCGCCGGCGCCGACGATGGTGTGCAGCTCATCGATGAAGGTGATAATTTCGCCCTCAGACTGCTTAATTTCATCCAGAACCGCCTTGAGGCGCTCCTCGAACTCGCCGCGGAACTTGGCGCCGGCAACCATGGAACCAAGGTCCAGGCTGATAAGCGTCTTGCCCTTCAGGGACTCGGGGACATCGCCAGCCACGATGCGGCGGGCCAGGCCTTCAACGATCGCAGTCTTGCCGACGCCCGGCTCACCAATCAGCACCGGATTATTCTTCGTCCTGCGCGAAAGCACCTGGACGACGCGCCGGATTTCCTGATCGCGCCCGATGACCGGGTCGATCTTTCCCTCGCGCGCTCGCGCGGTGAGGTCGGTGGCGTACTTGTCCAACGCCTGGAATTGGTCCTCCGGGTTCTCCGAGGTCACCTTGGCGGCCCCGCGCACGGAGGGGAAGGCGCCCTTAATGGCGTCGTAGGTTGCGCCGCGTCCAGTCAGCAACTCGGCAGCGTCGGTCTTCGAACCGGCGATGGCGGCGAGGAGGACTTCGGTGGACACGAACTCATCGCCAAGCTCGCCCGCCAGTTCCTGCGACTTGGTCAGTACGTTCAGGCCATCCCGGTTGAATTGCGGGTTGGACATATTGGCGCCCTCGGCGCTGGGATAAGAATTAACCAGCTCGCGCGCTTCCTTCAGCACGGTATCCGGGTCAACGCCGGTGGCCTTAAGCACCGGCGCGGCAATGCCGCCTTCCTGCCCAAGGATGGCCGCCAGCAAGTGCGCCGGGCGGATATCCGGGTTGCCATTCGCGGAAGCGGTCTGCAGGGCTTCCTGCAGCGCCTCTTGTGTTTTGGTGGTGGGGTTAAAAGAACTCATCTGTACGTTTCTCCTTCTAAGATTTATTCATCCATTTTAAGGATTCACTTGGTATAACGCACATAAAGTTGAGCCTATTCCACTCAACCCAAATTTTTTGAGTCCCATTACGTTGTTAGCAGTTCCGCTTGAGGTTACCCAGGATTCGTAACTCTGCCCCTGTGCAGGGGCAGGTTAT
>NZ_JBEHFV010000037.1:0-19420 GCF_040225855.1 Corynebacterium sp. KPL2850 | reverse complement strand
CGAAGCCGCCGGATCAGCTACACTTACTATCGCATCTTGATTAAATCCCCGTGTCCACTTTCCGGGGTTCGGGCCCACGGCCCTGCTTGGCGTCGGAAGGCTTACGCAGCGCCATGAAGCGCACGATGATGTGCGGCTGGCCAAAGTAGCCAAGGCCCCAAGCTGCGTTACCAACGATAACACCAGCGGAAACGCCAGCGAAGAGAGAGAAATAGTTATCGTTTGGCTCAAGTGCGCCGTCGGTAGCGTAGTTGTTCTCGGTAGCGAAGGAGAAGATCGCGCCGGCATCGTCAAGAGCGAAAAGCGCCATGATTGGCACGATCAGCAGGGCGACGAACATCAGCATGCCCTGCATAGCGTCGGTGTAGGACACTGCCAAGAAACCGCCGATGAAGGTGTAGAAAATGGTCACTGCGGCGATGACCAACATACCGGTGATGTAGTCGCCACCGAAGGTGGACTCGAAGTAACGACCACCGGAGACCATGCCGGAAGAGACGTAGAAGGTAAAGAAGAAAATAATGATAACTGCGGAGATAATACGCAGCAGGCGCGACTTATCGCGCAAACGGTTCTCGAAGAAGGAAGGAACCGTAATGGAATCGCCCGCAACCTCCGAGTAAGCGCGAAGACGCGGCGCAATCCACTTCCAGTTAGCCCATGCACCGATAAGGAGGCCGATAGGCATCCACAGCTCGGAAAAACCGGAAAGGAAGAGCGCGCCAGGCAGACCCATAAGCAGCCAGCCGGACATATCTGATGCGCCGGCGGAGAGAGCAGCTACGAATGGGTGCAGGCCACGGCCGCCCAAAACATAATCGTCATATTCGTCGGTTTGTTTGTAGCTCCAGTAGCCAATGGCTGCCATTACGAGGAAGTACACAATCATCGCAATGACGTACCAAGTTGATTCTTGCACGTTTCACTCCTTGTAGTGATTTATCGGACATATACACGTTAACGGTGACTTAAGGTTCACCCAAGCTAAAATACAGCTGTGGCGTAGATCTCTGGTGATGTTTTTCACCATTTAACTGCGCAAAGACGTGAATATAACGAGCTTGTAACAAAACTAAACCGGGCTGCTATGCTGGCCGTTATGGCTTCTTACCTTGTGCATGGCCTTTGGCTGCCGGTCTCGGGGCTTGGTCTATGGATTGAGCAGGTAGAAGGGCACAAGATTGTTATGCCTTCGGCCGTCCCAGAGGGGACGTTTCCACAGGCAGTCGATGCCATCTTGGCTAAGAAATCTTTCCGGAACCGGGCGCGGGTATCGCTGCGGACCCCGAAGGGCAAAGACGTCTCGCTCATGGTGCCCATGGCCATGTTTGCCCCGGAAGAAGCGGTAGAAACCCTAGCCCAGCTGGAATACCTGGATCATCATCCACCGGCATCGATTGCGCCGGATCTGCACTGGCTCATCCACGCATATAGCGGGCTGAGCAAGTTTGTCTGCGCGGGCAGGGTGACGTTCCGGCTGGCGTACCAGGCCAACGAGTGGTTTCCCATGTGGCAGCTTGCCTCGGGTTTGGGCGAGCGCGGTTGGCTCGCAGAGATGATGGCTGCGGCACCGGGGATTCTCCACATAAATAATAGAGCCCTTTCGGATGACCTAGCGGATGAACTGACGCATTGGATTGCCAACCGGGAATTGCAGCCGCTACTTAATGAACCACGGCCCATGCCTTGGCATGACTTCGCCCGCGCATTGCTGACGACGGCCCCCATCCGCCGCGGTCGTGCGCAACTGCTGCGTGGCCTCAATGAATGGAAAAATTCCATTTACCAGGTGGAACTCCAGCTCGTCTACATCGTGGAGGAACCGGCAGAACAGGATCCAGAAGATGCAGCGTGGCCGATTCGGGTGCGCGTGCGCTCTGGAACGGATTCGCCGCGGCCGGTATTGGCGGATGAGTTGGATAGGGCGAGCATCGAGAAGCTGCGCGAAAACCACCGTAAGGCCGTGCATGCGGCGCCGAGCCTGGGCCAGAGTACGCAAATGCCCCAGCCTGGCGACGGCGATTGGGATGTCTACCTGGACCCGGAGCACCTCACGCAGTTTATTGCACACGAGGTGCCCGAGCTGAAAAAGCGGGGCATTACCGTCATGCTGCCCAAATCGTGGGCGCAGATGGATACGAAGGCCAAGCTGGAAACTCGTGAGGCGAGGGATCCGGCAGAGGCCGCCACGAAGAAACACATCGGCATGAATCAGCTCGTGGACTATAACTGGCGCATGTCCGTGGGCGATGTGGAGCTTACCGAGTCTGAGATGGACGAGCTGGTCAACTCCAAGTCCGGGCTCATTCAGCTGCGCGGCAAGTGGGTGATGGCCGATACCCAGGTCGTATCCAAAGTCTCGTCCTATATGGAGGAGCTGGCGGATAAGTCCCGGGAGCGCGCCAAGAAGGAGCTCGAGCAGCTGGCGGCCTCGGCAGAGATGGCCAAGAAGCTGGGTGAGCCGGGCTGGCAGCAGCTCATGGCGGAGGTCGAGCGCCGCCGCGCTGAGTTCAACGAGAAGAGCGAGCACCAAGTCACGGTGGCGGAGCTGCGGGAGCTGGCGCTCGAGTCGATGGCCCAAGAACCCATCGAATTTACCGGCAGCACGTGGCATACCGCGTTGCTCGGCGGCATGGATACGGTTGCGCCTAAGCGCGTGGATATTCCGGAGACCGTGCATGCTGAGCTGCGCGAGTATCAGCGCACGGGCGTTGACTGGCTGTATTGGATGTCGCGCAACAATATTGGCGCCGTGCTTGCCGATGACATGGGGCTCGGCAAAACACTCCAACTACTGTCCCTATTGGCGGTGGAGAAGGAACGCGGTGAACAGACCGGGCCCACCTTGGTCGTCGCGCCGACCTCCGTGGTAGGTAACTGGGCTCGAGAGGCCCGCCGCTTCGTGCCGGATTTCGAGGTTATGGTGCAACACGGCGCGGGGCGTCCAGGTGGGGAAAAGTTCCTCGAGGCCGCCGGAAAAGCAGATCTCGTCATTACTACCTATGGCACCGTGAGCCGGGACTTTAACCTCTTGGGCGAGGTGTCTTGGCAGCGCGTGGTGCTGGATGAGGCGCAGGCCATCAAGAACTCGGCCACGCGCTCCTCCAAGGCGGTGCGATCCCTGCCCTCCGAGCACCGCGTGGCGCTGACCGGTACGCCAGTGGAAAACCGGTTGTCAGAGATGCGCTCCATCTTGGACTTTTGCAACCCCGGGATCTTGGGAACGGCGTCCTTCTTCCGCAATCACTTTGCCAAGGCCATCGAGCGCAATAATGATGAGGAGATGTCCGAGCGCCTGCGCGCGCTGACCGCGCCCCTTATCCTGCGCCGCGTCAAGACCGATCCCAATATCATCGATGACCTGCCGGAAAAGTCCGAGCAGATTCTTACCGTATCCATGACCACCGAGCAGGCCGCGCTGTATAAGGCGCTGGTCAATGAGGTGAAGAAGAGCCTGGAGGATGCTACGGGCATCAGCAAGCGCGGCATCGTCTTGGCCTCGCTGACCCGCATTAAACAGATTTGCAATCACCCAGCACACTACCTTGGTGATGATTCGCCGGTGGTTATCAAGGGCAAGCACCGCTCGGGCAAGGTGAAGGAGCTGATGCGGATTGTCGATGCCGCCACCGAATCCGGCGAACGCCTGCTGATCTTTACTCAGTACAAGGCCTTCGGTGATATCTTGCAACCCTACCTGAGCGGGCAACTGGGCCATGAGATTCCCTTCCTACACGGCGGGGTGACCAAGAATAAACGCGACCAGATGGTGGAGGACTTCCAGGCCGATGATGGCCCACAGGCGATGATCCTTTCGCTCAAAGCAGGCGGCACGGGCCTGAACCTAACCGCGGCATCGATCGTGGTGCACATGGACCGCTGGTGGAATCCCGCGGTGGAAAACCAGGCCACGGACCGCGCCTTCCGCATTGGTCAGCGCCGCAACGTGCAGGTGTATAAGATGATTACCGCTGGCACGTTGGAAGAATCCATCCAAGACATTTTGGATGGCAAGACTCAGCTGGCTGGGGCCGTCGTCGGCGAAGGCGAGGGCTGGCTCACGGAATTGGAGCCGGACCAGCTGGCGGAGCTCATGAGTTACCGGGGAAAGGAGTAAGCGGATGGCCGTCAAAGGCGATGACAATGTCATCTACGCAAACTTTGGTACCCGCAAGCGCGTGAGCACCCCGGATGAGGTCAACCATGTTGACCGCAGCGGGCGGCTGCTGTCCAAGACCGCCGCTCGGATTTCTTCCTTTACCAGCCATGACGCGGACCGGGGGCGGATTACCCGCGGGCGCCAGTACGCCGAGGGCGGGCACGTCGTTGGTTTGGAAATCCGCAATGGTGCCATCCATGGGCGCGTGGCCGGTTCCCAGAACGAGCCTTTTTCCGTACTCATCCAGTTGCCGTACCGCGATAATGACGATATCGCGGCACTGGCCAGCCAATTCGCGCGCACGCCCAATTCCGTAGCGAACGCGCGCAAAGGCCTGCTATCTGAGGAAGCGCTGGATACCTTGTTCGCCAGCGAGGCCGAAGAGCTGCGCTTATCCTGCACCTGCCCGGATTCCGCCTATACCTGCAAGCACGTCGTGGCGGTGGGAGATAGGCTCGCCACCCGCGCGGACGCGGATCCCGCCGTGATTTTCAACATGCGCGGGATGGATTTTGCGCGCTTGGAAAAGGCCGTCATGGAGCAATCGCAGCAGGTCTCCCGCGAAAGCTTTGGGGCCAGCGATTTATCCGCGGAAGAAAAGAACGATGTGTTCTGGAACGGCCGCGAGATGCCGAAACTGCCGCACCCCAAGGTTGCCCCGGCGCTGGAAGATTCTGATCCAGACCTCTTGCGCAAGGCCCTGCGGGCCGTATCGCATACCAATATTGAGCTTTTGCGCGCCGTGTCCGATATTGAAGACCTCTACTACCACTTAACGCACTGATTATGACTGCAACGACCTTTATCCACACGTCCGACTTCCAGCTGGGAATGACCCGCTGGTTCTTGAAGGGGGAGGCGCAAGGTCGTTTCAACGATGACCGCGAGTCCGCCATCATGCACCTAGGCCAGCTGGCGGAGGAGGTTGGCGCGGAGTTCATCGTCGTCGCCGGCGATGTATTTGAACACAATGCGCTCTCCCGGGAGATCTTGGCCCGCGCCACCGAGATGTTTAAGCGCTTGCCGGTGCCGGTGTATGTGCTGCCCGGAAACCACGATCCGCTGGTCGCCGACTCGGTATTTTATCGCACTAGCGCGGACAACGTGCACGTCATTGCGGATTCTGAGCCCATCGAGGTGGGTAAGGGCGTGGAAGTGGTCGGGGCGCCGTATCTGTCCAAGCGCGCCAACCACGATTTGGTGCGCCAGGCCTTGGAGCCGCTCGAACCCACGGAAGGAATCCGGATTGCCGTGGGCCATGGCCAGGTGGATTCGCGTACTAGCGGGGGAGATGCCGATACCATCGACCTGGAATTCGTCGAACAGTGTTTGGAGCGCGGGGTGATTGATTACTTGGCGCTGGGCGATACCCACTCGACGGCCAGCCTGGGCACAACCGGGCGCGTCTGGTTCTCCGGCAGCCCGGAGACCACGGACTTTAAGGAGTGCTCCACTGGTGGCGGCGAGGCCGATTCCGGGAATGCGCTGGTGGTAAGGATTGAGGGGGAGGATATAGACATCGATAAGCGCAGCATCGGGCGTTGGACGTTTGAGGCCCTCGATGCCTCCGTCAATTCCACCGAGGATGTCGAACGCTTCCTGCGCAGCCTGGAAGAGTACCCGGATAAGGTGCGCACGGCGATTAAATACAGCCTGCAGGGGACCCTTGGCATCGCGGCGCACGCCCGGCTGCAGCGTGGGCTGGATGAGTTGGAGGCGGTCTTTGCCTCGCTGCGCCCGCGCGAGCGGACCATGGACCTGTTCTTGGAGCCTAGCGAAGATGAACTAGCCAACCTGGATATTTCCGGCTATGCCGCCGACGCCTTGCAAGAGCTGCTGGATAACCGCGAGGATCCGGTGGCCCGCGACGCCGCCAACCTGCTATTTCGCCTGGAAGGATAAACCACATGCGCATCCACAGCTTAGAGATTAAAAACGTCCGCGGCATCGAGCACCTGGTTTTGGATGACCTCCCAGAAACCGGGGTGGTGGTCATCCACGGCGAGAACGAGGCTGGTAAATCCACCATCGTGGAGGCCCTCGATGTGGTGCTGACTGAAAAACACACGGCGCGCCCTAGCGGCATCCGGGACTTACAGCCGGTGGGCAAGGACGTATCGCCGGAGGTCATCGCGGATATTTCCGTGGGGGAATACCGCTTTCGCATTGCCAAGCGCTGGCTGCAGAAGAAGTACTGTGAGCTGGCCATCTCTGCCCCGCGCCACGCGCAATATACCGGGCGCCAGGCCGATGACGAGCTGGAACAGATCTTAAGCCAGAACATGGATCGCCAGCTTCTCGATGTCCTCTTTATGCGCCAGGACGATTCCAATGACGCCATCTCCGCGGTGGGCATCCCGTCGCTGACGCAGGCCCTCGAGCAGGAGTCCGGCTTGGCGGAGGATGAGGTATCCGGCGATGATTCTCAGCTTTTGGGCAAGGTGGATAAGGAATATAAGCGCTACTACACCGAAAAGACGGGCAAGGCGGCCGGCGAGTATAAGAAGGCTCAAGACAATGCGGAGCGTGCCAAGCAGGAGCTGGAGGAAGCAACCGCTGCGGTGCGCGGGCTCGATTCCGTTGTGGAACGCTACGAGCACTTGGAACGCCAGCAAGAAGAGGCCGAGGCACAGCTTCCCGCGGCCCGCAAGGACCTCACCGAGAAACAGGCCGCCGCGGACGAGGCCGTGAAGGCCCAACACCAGGTGGATGCGCACAAGGCCGAGCTCACCCGCGCCAAGGAGGATTTCCAACGCGCGAAGGACGCGCAGTCTAAGCGCCAGGAGATAGCCGAGGCACTCGAGACCGCCGGCACCGCAAAGTCGAGCGCCGCGGATAAGCTTGCGACCGCCCGCGAGAAGGCCGCGGAGGAAAACGAGAAGAAAGAAGCGGTGGAAAAGAAGCTGGCCACTGCCAAAGAGGACTACGCCACCGCGCGCACAACGCTCAAACAGGCGCGGCTGTATCAGGACAAGGAGACCTTTAAGCGCCTGGATAAACGCCTGCTCAAGGTAGAGGACTTGGCACGTGGCGTGGAGAAGGCCCAGGCAGAGATCGCCCAGCGCGGGCGCGAGATGACCGCCGCGGATGTCGAGGAACTCCGCAAGGCGGATGCCGATCTCGCCTTGGCCAAGCGCCTTCACGACGCCACCGCTGCCAAGGTGGAGTTTTCCGGTCCGGAGGGCGCGGAGATTGGGGTGGATGGGAATCGGGTGGACATCGGCAAGCAGCCTGCAGTTGAGCTTGTCGATGGCCGCGAGATCACCATCGGCGATATCACCGCCCGCTTTGTGGCCGGCGCGTATTCTTCCGATAAGACCCAACGCGAGGTGGATCAGGCCGAGGCGCGCCTGCACGAGCTTTTTGATGCCACCGGTGTCGAGTCCATCGCCGCCGCCGAAGCCCTGCTTAAGGCGCACTCCGAGCAGAATTCCGGGTTGGATGCCGCAACGCGCAAGCTCGAGGGTGAGCTTGGGCCGGATGATTTGGGCGAACTGCGCGCCCAGCATGCGGCGCTCAAGGAGAAGGTCGCCGGGCTCGATGAAGCCCCGGCCATGGATCTATCTGCTGCAGAAGAAGCTGAGGAAGAAGCGCGCGAGCTTGTCGATGCCCTCGACCGCGAGCTTATTCCCTTCCGCGATAGCCGCATCGCCCACGACGTGGTGCGCTTAGAAGCCGAGCTCGAGGCCGTCACCGATAAGGCCGAGCGCGCCGAGCGCGAGTTGGCTGAAGCGCGGGAGAAAACCTCCGATGCCGGCTTAGAAGAAGAGGCAGAGCGGTTGGGTGATTTGGTAGGCAAGCTGCAGGAGCAGCTTTCTGAGATGGAGGCAGTGGACCTGGCTACCGCCCAGAGCTTGGTGGAGGGTGCGCAATCGCACCTGGACTACCTGCAGAATCAGGTGCAAGATGCGAAAGTGGAGCTGGGGAAGCTATCTAGCGAGATTAATTATCACTCCGGCGCGGCAGAGCGCGAGCAGCAGGCGCAGGCGGAAGCAGAGATGGCGCAGGCGGTGCTAGAAAGCGTGGAAAAGCGCGCGCTGGCGGCGCGTTACCTGCGCGAGCTGCTACTCAAACACCGCGATGCCGCGCGCCAGCGCTATGCCGAGCCATTCGTGGCGGCACTCGCCCAGCTGGCCCGCACCATCTATGGCGGGGACATCAGCTTTGAACTGGCAGACGACCTTTCCGTCACCGCCCGCACCCGCGATAATGAAACGGTGGCCATGACCAGTCTGTCCGGCGGCGCGCGCGAGCAGCTGGCCATCCTTACCCGCTTTGCCATCGCACGCTTAGTGGCAGGGGAGGAAACCGTGCCGGTCATCGTCGATGACGCGCTGGGCTCCACCGATTCCCACCGTCTGGAACTAATGTCCACCCTATTCTCACAGGTGGGCCGCGAGAACCAGGTTTTGGTCTTTACCTGCATGCCGCAGCGCTATTCGCGGGTACTTGGGCGCAGCGAGCGCGACATCGCCATGCTGAAGGGGGTAATCTAGTCCTTATGTCTGAACAAACCCGCTGGTTAAACGATGATGAACAGGAGCTATGGCGCCTACTCTTGGCTGCGACCCGCAAGATAGATAGGGGCATGGACGAGACCCTTAAGGCGGGCGGAGAGATCTCCGTGTCCGAATTCGCGGTCTTGGTCTCCCTCTCGGAAGCCCCGGATCAGCACCTGCGGCTGCGCGACCTGTGCACAGAGCTCGCCTGGGATCGCTCGCGCGCCTCCCACCAGGTCACACGCA
Source organism: Corynebacterium sp. KPL2850 (assembly GCF_040225855.1). NCBI lineage: Bacteria > Bacillati > Actinomycetota > Actinomycetes > Mycobacteriales > Corynebacteriaceae > Corynebacterium > Corynebacterium sp. KPL2850. Next base: position 10,516 of record NZ_JBEHFV010000037.1, on the reverse strand, counting down.
TGGAAAAACGTGGGCTCTTGGTCAAGGAAAAGACCACCGATGATGGCCGCGGGGTCAACGTGCACATCACGGAGGCTGGGCTCCACCACCTCGAGCGCGCGGCCCCCGAACACGTGGAATCCGTCCGCCGCTTGGTATTCGATCATCTCCACGAGGATGACGTTCCCGCGCTCAAGCGCTTTTTCCACGGGGTATTGCAGGTCAATAACATCCCCGGCTATTCGGGATTCGTCCCGGATTCTTTATTAAATGGAGGAAAATAATACCGCCATGATGGGACAAGAACTTTTCGAGCACCCTAAAAAGCAGCATAAAACGTATGGCTTAACGGCCTTGGGTGAGCTGGGCCAGCGCATTGGTGACCCAGAGGCTTTTGCCGAGGACCGTGCCGATGCCGATCAGCTTGCCGCGATGGAGGAAGCCCTGGAAACCTATCCCGATTCCGCGGTGACCTTTGATGAGGATGCCGATGCCTGGATCGTGGGCGCGGAAGAGGATATCGAGAAAATGTTCGCGGACCGCGAGGCATTCCTTGAGGCATTATTAAATGACGAAGATCCGGGGATCTAATGCCACCGCGGAGACCATAAACTGTTAAGATACTTTTAGTTAATCTTCGGTGAAGCGAGAGGTTTTATCATTATGAACGAGCGCGAGGCTCAAGAACAACGCGAGGCGGCGGCCCGCCAGCAATCTGAGGGCTGGGTTTCCGTTTTTGTCCAGTGGATTCCTTGCATGCTGCTGGCCCTAGTGCTGCTCGGTGCCATGTTCTTTGGCATGTACTACATCGAGCACGGCACGTTGGATATCACCCAGCCGATCACCAACGAATTCATCGTTGAGTAATTCTGCGCAGTAGAAAAATCCGGCCTCCCTAGGAAAGCGGGAGGCCGGATTTATTTTTATTTCTTGAGCACCTGGCGCCAGGTCATCTTCTTGCCATTATTCAAGATGGCGCGGCGGTAGATGTGCGCGACAACGATGAGGATCAGCGCGGTGACTACTGCGAGGACCGCGTAGCTGCCTGCCAAGCCCAGCCAGCTCATATTTCCGCTAGCAACTTGGAGGGGAGCAACCAACATGGAGACCGGCGGCACCCAGCCCATGACCTGCATCCAGGTGGCATCCAAGTTCGTCCAGCCAAACATGGTGATATACATGGTGGCAAAGACGAGGAGCAGGATGGGCATCTGCGTCGATTGCAGATCCTCGGTGCGCTGCACCATGGAGCCAGCTGCGGCATAGAGGCTGCCGAAGAACAAGAGGCCGAGGATTTCCCCGACGAGCAGGGCAGCGATGAGGCCATAATCGAGTTGGATTTCGCTCGCTGCGCCAGTAAATGCCAGGGAGGCCACGCCGCCGGCCAGGATGAGGAAGGTGCCGAGCAGCCCGATGATGGTATTGCCAATGACCTTGCCGGCCAGGAAATCCACCGGGCGCACCGTGGAAAGGATGATTTCGACCACGCGGGAAGACTTCTCTTCGGTAACGCGGCCGCCGATGAGCCCAGCGAAGGTCATGATGGAAAAGACCACCACCATGGAGGCGATAAGGACGATGGCAACATGTCCCATCTTTTCTTCGGAGGACTCATCGGCTTCCAGATCAACCGCGGTCACTTCGGCTGATGGAGTGGCGGCGGCAAGCTCTTGGGGATCAATATTCAGCGTATTCAAGGCCTCTGCCTGCGCCTGCGCCGCAACCACTTGATTGACCGTAGTGGAGATGGTGGTGGAGGCAGTGCCGTTGGCCAAAAGCTCCCATCCCTCGTCGGTGGCGGGCACGAGCGCGGCGTCGACGTCGCCGTCATCGATAAGCTGCACCGCGTCATCGCGGTCATCTGCGGCCTGGGCCTCCAGCCCGGAATCAGCGAATGCGTCTGCCTCCATGCCCACCACAGCGACGGAATCTGGTTCATCGTCTCCACCGGAGAGCAAGTCAATGATGATGGGGGTGGCGATGGCACCAATGAAAAGCAGGAGCATCATGATGACAACGGATTTGGTTTTTAAGGCAACCGCCATTTCGCGCTTGGCGACGGTCCCTATGGTCTTCATTGCCGAATATTGCACGGGCTAGGCCTCCTCGGTGCTGGTGGTGCTGGTGACGACGTCTTGGAAAAGCTCGGTAAGGTCAGGGACCTTGAGGCCGAAGGAGTGGACGGGGCCAGCGGCCATGGCAGCGCGCAAGATGGTTTGGTCATCGGTGCCGTCATCGGCTTCGAGCACTACGCCTGTATCTGTTTCCTCTACCAAGTGGGTGCCCTCCGGGTACCACCCGCGGGCGGGGGTTTCGACCCCATAGAGCGAGGCTCCCTGGGTGCGCAGCTCGTCTACCGTGCCTTCTGCCACCATGCGGCCTTGCGTGACGATGCCCACGTGATCGCACAGGCGCTGCACCAAGTCCAGCTGGTGGGAGGAAAAGATGACCGGCACCCCGCGCGCGGCGCGCTCGCGCAGCATGTCTGACATGACATTGACCGCGACGGGGTCCAAGCCGGAAAAGGGCTCATCCAAAATCAGCATATCGGGATCGTGGATGAGGGAGGCGGCCAGCTGCACGCGCTGCTGGTTACCCAAAGACAAATCATCCAGCTTGTCTTTCTGGCGTTCACCCAGCCCCAACTGCTCCAGGAGTTCCGTGCCGGATTTCTGGGCGGCCTGCTTGCTCATGCCGTGCAGGGTGCCCAGAAACGTTAGCTGGCTGAGTAGTGGTTCCTTGCCGTAGAGTCCGCGCTCTTCGGGCATATAGCCAATGCGGCGGCGGTTATCGTCATTAATGGGGGAGCCATCGAAATATACCTCGCCGGAGTCTTTCGCGAGCACACCCAGTGCGATGCGCATGGTGGTGGATTTTCCGGCACCATTGGAACCGACGAAACCGAAGATCTCGCCCTCCTGCACGCTAAAGGTCATATCCCGCAGCGCTCGGACACTGCCAAAGGATTTATTGAGATGGTCGATTTCTAAGGTGGGCAAGGGGTCTCCTCCATGTCGCGCCTATACTGCATAACTTTCGTGGATCTAAGTACCTTAGTATTTCATAAGCCTAATAGTTTGGCAATGGCATCCATCGAAAGCTAGGTTGAATGACATTCTGCCTGCTTCAAAGCTTCAGTGCTGTAGCGTTAAGAACAAGCAGGAGGGAGGTGCACAATGAAGCAATACAATGCCCATCAAATCGCAGAATGGCTCGTAGCTTGGGCTGAAGAAACCGAAGAAGCCGAGCTCACACCGCTGAAAATTCAAAAGCTGCTTTATTACGCAAAGGGTCTTTACATGCGAGCCTCCGGAGGAGTGCCGCTCTTCAATGAACGGATGGAAGCATGGGCCCACGGACCTGTCGTTGTAGACATCTACCGCGAACTTAAAAAGTACGGTAAGAGCCCGATCGACCCCGATACTTTTATTTCTGATGACTTCAACTGGGACGATTACCGGCCTGTGGAAGATACCTTGATTGAAGTATGGAATAAGTACGGGCCCTATTCCGCATGGGCTTTACGTAATAAGACCCACACGGAGTCGCCTTGGAAGAAAAACTTCGTTGATGAAAAACGGGGGCTTGAGATTTCTGATGCCGACCTCAAAGAATACTTCAACTAGATATGGGAAAGAAAAGTAAGAGACGTGGCACGCGCCTGGTCTCGAAGAATCACAGTGGTGCAGATACAGGCGTCTTGAGCGCAATACGAGCGGCATCAAACGAATACCCGCTCCTGTCCACTAGGTTTCTGCAGAGCGGATGGGGATTCGGGCAAATGACCGATAGGATGCGCCGCGAGTTCCTCGATAAATGGCACAAACGCTCACTAACTTCTTGGACAGATCTCGTTAATCACCACAGGCACGGGCTCGGCTCGGAATTTATCCCAAAAAACGAAATCAAAGCTCAAATCCCTAGGCAGTTCCAAGAGCTAACCAAATTCCGCGTGTTCCGACACCAAGAAAACCTTCCATTCGTTGGCTGGAAAGACGGTGGAATTTTCTATGTTCTATGGATAGAGACTAAATGGGGGGACCTTTACTCACATTAAAGCGGAGCCCGCGACACCTGCCACGCGCTGGCCCTAGCCCCGTCTCACAATTTCCGCTCGGCGTTTGCGTCCGTGATTCGCAGGCTTATTTTTTCCATACTTTCTTGTAGGTGGCACAGCCAAGTACAACCACCGCCATACCGGTGAGAATGGTGCTGGAGGTAGTGAACCCGTTGATGACGTTGATGGTCAGGGATATGGCCAGTAGGGCCAGGGCGACGAAGTAGAGAGTTCGTGCGCTCACGATTTTGTCCTTTCGTTTAGTATTGGAGGGGTAGCCTCGGGGTTCAGGATGGTTGATGCTTCCTGAACCCTCGGTGGCTACATAATCCGAAAACGGGGCTCACAGTGAAGCCCCTCGCTGGCAAAAGCGAGGGGCTAAAAATTTTGTGTCCCCGACAGGGATCGAACCTGCCACACGCACCATGTTTAACCAGCGTAAAAGGTGTGTTTAGGCTCCACGTGACGACAATTTGACGACATCTGAAACACGCTCATTTACCGCATGCCTCACCGCCTCCAAATCCTCATCAAACAACTCCGCATACGTATCCAACGTCATGGCCGCCGACGCATGACCCAGCTGCCTTTGCACGGCTTTCACATTCGCCCCCGCCGACACCATCAACCCCGCAGCCACATGCCTAAGCCCATGCGGCGTCACACGCGGAAAGGAATCATCCTCCGCCATACACCTTTGCATCGCCCGGTCAAACCAATCACCATGGGAGGGAACCCGCATAGGCGAACCATCAGTACGCGCCCACACATACTCCTGAGGTCCTCGCCCCTCAATAAGAGGAGAGACGAGACGCATTACCGAGTCTGGAACAGCGACACTACGCCTCTCGTGCGTCTTAGGTACCCCAATAGCTACGTCACTGCCCACCGTCACAGCCGAACGCTCAATGCTAAACCTACCGCGCAGCACGTTTACGTCTCGCACCTGAAGCCCCGCAAGCTCACCCCACCTAAGCCCCACGGTACCCAACACCCACACAATCTCCCCGTGGCGCGTGCACGCCTCTGCAAGGCGCCCTAACTGCTCAGCCGTCAAATACACCTTCACAGCTTTGCCCTTACGCGGCAACTTCACACCACGGGCAGGATTCTCCCGAATAGCTTTATCCATAACCGCCAAATCAAGCACCTTCGCTAAAACGGAGTGAGCCTGCCTGACAGTGGAACCAGACTTACCCATTGTGGACACCCACTCTTGCACTGCAGACGGTTTGATAGCCGACACTGCAACATCGCCCCACGTGGGCAGGACATAGCGGCGCCACAGACCTATAGTCTCGTGCAACGTCTTAGGCTTAAGGTGAGTCTGCATGGAGAGCCAGCGCTCACCGACCTCGTAGACTCTCACCTTGCCGGCATTAGGGTCTATCCAATCTTGCTGGTGTATGGATACGGCGTTTTTGTCAGCCCAGGCTTGGGCCTCATTCTTAGTGCGGAATCCACGCTTCGTACGCGACCTGCCATCAGGGGAGCGATACTGAACCCGCCAAGCCTTACCCTTGGCGGTCTTATACGACTTAATAGAAGACATGACAAAATCCTCAGCAAAAAAGTTCGGGGGTTGGGTGGTTCTACTTTTTGATGGGTGAGCCGGGTCGGTTGTTGTGCCATTGTTTTACTTCTTCGGCGTCCCAGAGGGGGGCTGATTTGCCCCAGGTGGCTACGGGGGTGGGTGTGCGGTTGTTGGCGTAGTAGTTGGCCCAGGTGCGTGGGGTTACTCCGATATGGGTGGCGCATTCTTGGGTGTTGAAGAGGCGGCGTCCGGTGTCTTCGTCGATGATGATGGGGTGCATTTAGTCTTCTTTGTGTTGGTGGGTTGCGGTGGAGAGGTTGTATCCAGATAGTGCTGCGAGGGCTATGACGAGTGGCCAGAATGGCGTTGAGGCGATGAAGGCGTAGGCTCCGGCGGCGATGATGCCGCTGATGGCAGAGAGTTGTTTGAAGTTCATTGTGTGTCCTTCCTTTCGGTAGTGTGGAGGGGTAGCCCCCAGGGTTCAGGATGGTTGGAGCTTCCTGAACCCTAGGGGCTACTTTTTACGGTGTTTGCCCTTTCTTGGTGGATATTCTTTGCGGTACTGGATGTACTGCAGGATTAGACTGCAGGTACTTATTATCAGTGCCGCTACTTCCATGGGCGTCACCTCCTTCCACTTTTTAGTTTTCAGTGCGTCTCTCACGCGCACCACAACTAGTATAACGTACAATTACGTTACTTGTCAAATGGGATAACTCTGGAAAGTGCCCGGCGGTGAAACAGGTTCGAATAAGGCCCAGACGTTTCCTACCCACTTAGCTTCAGTCTCACTGAGCGAAAAACTGGCTCGCGAATCGGGGGTACCCGCGACCAGCGCGGCGGATACCGCGTTGATGAACGCGTTGCTATAGTTCGAGGTAAAGGAGGTGGAACCAATGGCGTACAGCCCAACGATGATTGCTAACAACATCTTAACCCGCGCTTTTGCGGAAAAGGCATACATGAGTCCCATGAAATTACAAAAAATCCTGTACTTCGTCGCAAGTGAGTATCAAAAGGCCACCAAGCGACCGCTGTTGGAAGAACCATTCTCCACGTGGGCTTATGGCCCAGTTGTTTACTCCGTATACGACGAATTCCGCAGTTTCAGCAAGGGCAACATCAAGCGGTACGCGCGTGACGCTCGCGGTGACGTGTTCGTCATTGATGAAGAGCAAGATATTGAGCTCAAGATTGCCCTTGACCGTATTTGGGATAAAACCAAATACTTGGGCGCGGTAAAATTGTCCGAAATTACGCACTCGCAAGGTTCCGCTTGGGACAAAGCCTTTCAAGAAGAGGAACCCGTTTTAAGCATCGCCGATATCGCTACAGACAGTACATATCGCGCACCACTTGGCCTTGAGGCGGCGTAGGCGGTGAGCAACACTAATCGGCCCAAAACACCGCCATCAATCCCCGAAGACGCAGCCAACGACCGAGAGCTAGACCTGAACGCAGACAGTAAAGGCATTCAGCCAGCAGCGCAATTCAACGGCGCTTCTCCGGTCCCACCCAAGCAAGCCGAACCGAAAAACTATCCCCAATGGCTTGACCAATTAAAATTTCAATTTGGCAAGAACCTGATAGGTTGGTGCCTCTTCCTAATTGTTGCATTGAGCCTAATTGATTTCTTCTGGGCTGGCTCAAACCCCGACAGTAACGCACTTGGTCCTGCTATTGAGCTCCTGAAGCTAGTAACAACAACGGCATTAGGCTTTGTATTCGCTAAGTCCAAATTTGATGATGATGCTGACAAATAGAAAATAGACTGTCTCCACGGCGCCTAATACCTGCGACGTCGTGCTCGCCTATGGAAACAGGCAGTAGCCCCGACTGGCAACGTGCCTCCGGGGCGGTATTCAGCTTTACATAAAATGAATGGGTAGTAGCGAAATACGTCCCTTGCAGCGCCAACGCATTAGTCGCATTTGGGACCGGGTTAGGTTTCGCATTAGGTCTTATCGTCGGTACGGGGATGAATCAAGGGACAGAAGCATTCATTGGCAAGCTTATTGCTTGCCTCGTCGAAGTTTACTAAGTGAACAAACGAAAGTTAAGACCAGTAGTGGTGCAAAACTTGTAGCTTTCGGCACCCAGTCGATTTCATGACTTCCACCATTGTGGACCGCGCTTAGCTTTCTCCACCCCGGACCGAAGAGATTAAAAAGGGGGAGGGTGAACATAGCCCAGACCAGTGCGGGAGCAAGCTGAGAAAGGCCGCTTGGGCTCTTATAGAATAGGAAACCTAAAATGGCCACCAATAAAGACATTCTTTCAAACTCGGAAGAGGCGGCCTCGTCTGTTATACAAAAATTTGTCGTGCGAAATCTGCTCCTCATCCACAAAAATCGGTCGAGAAGTAAAAGCCCGATGATTGTCGAAGTTCCTTTAACCAAAAGTGGTGTCTCTATCCGCCCTAACGGCAGCCAGGCAGCCAAGCAGAACAATGCCCATGTGAAGACGCAGAACCCTGAAATTACTAAATGGGTAAATACAATGCTCCTATTAGTTCTTCTCCCGCCGGTCTTTGCATAAAAACGGCTCCCTAGCCCAAAATCCAGGGTTTCCACTTTCCTCTTGCTTAGCACTTTTTCTCCAGAGATAGTTGAGTTGGTGTATGAAGGGAAATCAATCGCTGAACGCGTCTAGCCTTACCTGGGCCGGCTTGTGCGACTTGGCGCTAGCCATTATGCTTACTTCTTGTTCGCCAGGGCTGAGATACGCCTCGGGCGACGATTCCGAACCCTTGTGTTGGGTTTGAGATGCCCCTTTTTGTTCAGCATTCGACCGCACAGCAGCTGAGTAAAAAGGGGATTTGTGTGTTCTACAAGACCTTCACGGGGTCTATAGTTGTTGCATCCAGTCAATGACGACGGTTGGTTCCTCGTCTCCTGGTGCTTGGGTTACGGTGCATCCGAATCCGTCGCGTACGGTGCCGCCGAGTTCGTTTTTGGTGTCGACGTATGATTCGACTTTGAAGCCGTTTTCGACTGGTCGTGACTTCCATGCGTCGGGGTTTAGGTTGTGGAATTTGGCATGGTTCGGGTCGGTCAAATTGTCTTTGACTTCCATCTGGCATGCTACTTGTGCCGCTGATTCGCTCACGCCGTCTGGGGTTTCCTCGGTGGTTTCGACGGTGCTGGATTCTGCCGGCTTTGTGGATTCCTTTGGGTCTTTATCGTCATCGTGGTTACCGCATGAGGCTATCCATCCGGCGATAATCAGAATGATGACTACCAGGCATCCGCATCCCTTGACGGTGTCGGCCTTGTTATCTTCCTTATTGTCGTGCTTGCTCGGGGACAATCTCTTACTCTCCTTACTACCACTCAATGATGATTACAACGATAAGTAGGACGATGACTATCGCCCATACGGCGAGCCAGTTTCGGCGCTGTTTGTCCTTCGCTGTGCAGTAAAACCACCAGGCTCCAGGGATGATGCAGGCGATGCCGAGAAGTGCGGTTGATGCTGGCGTATCGGTGGTGCCTAGGGCGAGGGAAGCTATATCGAGCAGCCCGAAAAGGATGAATACGCCTGCCGCAATCCCCTTAACTATGTCTTTCCACTTATGTTTTGATTCCATGTCCTATCCTTTTTCTTTTGCGAAAGATGCTTGCGGGTGGTGCTGACTATCTAGGCCCATCCTTTTAGCGATCGGTCTCCCTGGCGAGAGCTCAGCGCGTTTTAGGAGTTTTCTTTTAGGAAGGCGCACCGTTTCCGTAAGAGGTCGGCGTAGTTGTAAATGTCTTCGATGTCATCTAAGTCGAAGTATTTTTGGTCTCGTTCCGTATCGAAAATGCCGATTCGAGGTACCCTGCGGTCGAAGTAAAGCCGGGCGATTGGGTTCCGATTGTTGTCTTGGTAGAGGATTGCGCAGTAGCTCTTCGCGTCGCGAAGTGCCACATCGTTTACCGGAACTTCGGCGCAGCAAATAGCTCTAATGATAGAGAATGCCTGAAGTTCTTCTTCGGTGGTGACGATTCCATCAGCGTCAGCGGCTGGTTCTTCATCTCCTTGTGGCTCGACGACGTTTTGATAGGTGGGTGTTGAAGCTTCGTCGAAGTCCTGTGCAGAGCGTAGCCGCCTATTGGCTTCATCTTTTAGGAATTGTGATTGGGCGGTTTCAACGAGCTGGGTGAATATTTGTAGATTTTGTGTGGTCATTCTACGGGACGTGACTCTGCTGGCTATCAGCTTTACCCAATCGGAATCTGGTTCCTTGAATTGGGACGATAGGACTTTTCGTATTTCGGAGATGTACTTCAACTGCTCTGCTGAGGCGGCTATTGTTTCCGAGTCGAAGCGGGATTTTGTGCACATCTCCAGGTGGGGGAAGATGCGTGCATCGACGTTTGCGAGGTCTAGCGTCATGAATGGTTTTTCGTCCATCCGGTTGGCCGCGTCGATCTGTGCGTAGAATTCGTACACTTCTCCGTTAGTGAGGATGGCGAATTCGGTGTCTGTGACGTTGAAGTAGCGAACGAGTTGGTTGGCGTGGGCGAGGTTGAGTGGTTCGCCTATCTTTTTGCATTCAATGAGGAATCGGAAGTCGTCTCCAGATTTGATGGCGAAGTCGACTTTTTCGCCCTTCTTGACGCCTACGTCCGCGGTGTATTCGGGGATTACTTCGCGTGGGTCTGTGACGTCATAGCCTAAGACGGTGCTGATGAAGGGGATGATAAGCGCAGTCTTGGTTGCTTCTTCTGTGGTGATGACAGGCTTGAGCTCTTGCACTTTGCTCGATAGTGCCTGTACGGACTGGTCGATACTCATGTTTTCCTTCGGGGGTTAGAGTGCGGCGTGGGTGGGGGTGTTTAGTTTGCCGCTTTGGAGTAGTTCCATCCATATTTTTAGCAGATGGTGGGGGGCCCGACCCCCGGAAAGTGGACACATCGGGGGCTAGCTATGCTGCTTTGGTCAGTATAGCCGAAGTCTCGGTT
>NZ_JBEHFV010000036.1:0-19491 GCF_040225855.1 Corynebacterium sp. KPL2850 | reverse complement strand
GGTGACTTTCGTTGATGCACCGTTGGTGGAGGCCGCCATTGCCGCGGCTACGTCTGCGCAACAAGGAGATGACCTTGCCGCCGTAGCCACGGCAGCAGCACAGGCCATTGATATCTTTGTCGCATCGAATTCTTCCCGCTCGGCGACAACTGACGAAAGCACTGCGAGTGCAACATCAGAAACGGGAGAGTCATATAAGCGAACCGTCACTGTTGCGGACGCAGCGGGCCTGCATGCCCGGCCCGCTTCAAAAGTCGCTGAAATGGCGGCGACGGCAGACGGTGACATCGTCATTACTTACGATGGTGAGGACGCTGAAGCAGATTCAGCAATGATGCTGATGTCTCTCGGCGCGCCTCATGGCGCGTCAGTCACCGTCAGCGGAGAAGCTGGTGACTCTGCCCTTGTCGACCAGATTGCAGACGGTATCGCTCAGGGACTCGACGAGTAAGTCAAGAGTACTTCCACGGGTGCCATGATATGAGGGGTAAATGGCCCGCCCGTGGTGGTTTCGTGCCCTGACTGGTTGGATAGCGGTTGAGGTGGAACGCAGCTAAGTTCCCGTGAAAGCGCAAAACCCTGAACCAACCAAATCCAGCGAATCGGTATGGCAACACCGGCAAGTTCCTACTACGCGCCTCATGCGGATGCTTATGGAGCCGGCCCAAGGCCGGCTCTTACTTCACGAATTCCGCGTCGGCGTAGACGGGGAAGATCTCACGAGAGAAGTTGTGTTCGCCTTCGATGCTCGCCGTAGAGGGAATCCCGCAGGTTCCTATAAGCGCGGCAACAGTTGTCGTGCTTTCGGCGGCTCTTCTACAGTCCATCCTGTAGGAGCTTAGATCAAAAGCGGCGAGGGATACGTAATCTCCTCGCCGCTCTCCCTTTTCGCAAGGGCTACATGCAACTAGTCCAAGTAGTCACGCAGGACCTGCGAGCGCGACGGGTGGCGCAGCTTCGACATCGTCTTGGACTCGATTTGGCGGATACGCTCGCGGGTAACGCCGTAGACCTGACCAATCTCGTCTAAAGTGCGCGGCATGCCATCGGTAAGCCCGAAGCGCAGGCGCACGACGCCGGCTTCGCGCTCGGACAACGTCGTCAGCACGTCCTGGAGCTGGTCCTGCAGCAAGGTGAAGGACACGGCATCGACGGCGATGACGGCCTCAGAGTCCTCGATGAAGTCACCCAATTGGGAATCGCCCTCATCACCGATGGTCTGGTCCAGCGAGATGGGCTCACGCGCATACTGCTGAATCTCCATCACCTTTTCTTCGGTGATGTCCATTTCCTTCGCGAGCTCCTGCGGGGTGGGCTCGCGGCCCAAGTCCTGCAGCAGCTCGCGCTGGATGCGGCCCAGCTTGTTGATGACTTCCACCATGTGCACCGGGATGCGGATGGTGCGGGCCTGGTCAGCCATGGCGCGGGTAATAGCCTGGCGAATCCACCACGTGGCGTAGGTAGAGAACTTATAGCCCTTGGTGTAATCGAACTTTTCCACCGCACGGATAAGGCCCAAGTTGCCTTCCTGAATAAGGTCCAAGAAAGCCATGCCGCGGCCGGTGTAGCGCTTGGCCAAGGAGACCACCAGGCGAAGGTTGGCCTCCAACAGGTGGTTTTTAGCCTTGCGCCCGTCCCTTGCGATGCTGCGCAAGTCGCGCTTTTCCATGGGGGAGAGCTTGGCAGCCTTATCGCCCTCCGCGCGAGCCTTTTCCATCTCGTCCATGCGGTGCTGCGCGTACAGGCCGGCCTCAATGCGCTTTGCCAAAGAGACCTCCTGCTCCGCATTAAGCAGGGCAACCTTACCGATCTGCTTGAGGTACGCGCGCACGGAGTCGGCGGAGGCGGTCAGTTGAGCATCCTTGCGCGCCTGGCGCAGGGCGACGGATTCTTCCTCGTCCCAGACTGAGGACGTATCTTCTGCTTCTTCCTCGTCTTCTTCTTCGCCCAACTCTTCCTGAATATCGTCTTCATCCAAGTCAGTAGGGGCATCGAATTCATCTTCTTCGATGTCCTCGTGGGTTGGGTCGAAGTCGGCGTCATCCGCAGGGACGTCTTGCTCAGTGGGATCGAGCTGTTCCTCTGCGTCCTCAGCCTCGGACGGTGTTTTCTCCGCAGAGTTTGCGGGGGACTCTTGCGGTTCCGCCGCGGAAGTTCGCACGGTCTTCTTGACAGCTTTCTTGGCTGATTTCTTCGCCGACTTCTTGGCGGTCTTCTTAGCCGTTTTCTTGGCAGTCTTTTTCGCCGTCTTTTTAGCTGTCTTCTTGGCGGTTTTCTTCGCCGTTTTCTTTGCCGTCTTTTTGGCGGTCTTCTTTGCAGGAGTAGATGCCTCGACTGACTTGTCGTCCTCGCCGAGTGCCTGGTCTGAAGAATCAGTGGCTGCCACGTACGCCCTTTCGACTTACTACTTGATGGAAATAGCTCACCGCACCCGCACAGGGTGGCAATAGCATTATGAAATGCTAGCGTGTGTAGGCCTTATGCAGGTCAGACACGCCCGAGAGCCATGCAATTTTGGATCGACCGCCCAGTATAGGCGATTTTTGCACAATGCCGGTAGATAGGGTTATCGCAACGGTGATTTTATGGCTCTAGGCCTTCCAATATAGCCATTGCTGCACCTACAATACCTGCACGATTTTGCAGTTGTGCAGGCATAACGGGGGTATCAATGGTTAAGTGGGGTCCCCATTTGTGGAATTTGCGAGATATGCCACCCCCGAGGAGGAAAGCTTGCGGGTTAAATAATTTCTCGTATTCTTCCAGCACGCGATTGAGCCGAACCGCCCACTCCTTGTACTTCAACCCTTCGCGTTCTTTGGCTGCGGAGGATGCAATCGCCTCGGCCTCGTCAGTTCCCACCGTGAGGTGGCCGAGCTCAGTATTGGGGAAGAGCTGCCCATTGAGGAAAAAGGCCGATCCGATGCCGGTTCCAAGTGTCAAAAAGATGACTGGTCCGGTTTTAGCCAACTCGTTTCCATATGCGACTTCCGCAAGGCCTGCGGCATCGGCATCATTCAAGACGACAAAATCTACGTCTAAATAGCGCGAAAACAACTCGGTGGTATCCACTCCTACCCACTCAGGTGAGATATTGGCAGCGGAGTGCACCGTGTGGTTGGACACCACCGAGGGCAAGGTTATGCCGACGGGCTTGTCCCATTCTTTTTCGCGCACAATTTGGGCTACCACCGTGGCTACCTCATGTGGCGTGGACGGCTGTGGGGTGGGGATCTTCAGCCGTGGGCCCACGAATTCACCGTTATTGAGGTCGACTTCGGCGCCCTTAATGCCGGAGCCGCCGATATCGACGCCAAATGAGTGGCCAGTATGAGTAGTCATGCTCGCAAGTGTAGAAGAAGGCACAATGGTTGGCATGGATCATGACATAGATTTTCTGCAGCTGCGAGATTTTGCGGAATCTACCGCAATGCGTGCGGCTGAACTTATTCGCGCACGCCGTGCAGAGTTGGTTGCTGGAGACGGTATTGCTGCACATACTCAGACAAAATCGAGCGCCGTCGACCCGGTTACGGAGGTCGATACCGCCACCGAGGAGTTTATTACGCGTACGATCAGGGAAATCCGCCCTGGAGATGGCCTGTTGGGTGAGGAAGGCGCAAGCTTCGACGGGACGACTGGGGTGCGGTGGATCGTGGACCCCATCGACGGAACCGTCAATTTCCTTTACGGCATTCCGTACTATGCGGTCTCGATTGGCGCGGAATACGACGGCCGCTTGGTAGCGGGTGCAGTGGTCAATGTGGTGCGGCGGCAGGTGTATGCCGCCGCGGCAGGAGCGGGCGCCACGGTTGCCACTACGGATGGCACGCGGTCTTCGCTACGGTGCGGTGAGCAAGACGATCCGGCGCTTTCCTTGGTAGCGACGGGATTTGGTTACGACGCACAGCGGCGCAAGCAACAGGCGGAATTGCTGACTAAATTGTTGCCGCAGGTCCGCGATATTCGCCGCATCGGCGCAGCCGCCCTTGATTTGTGCCGCGTGGCAGAGGGGAGCGTTGACGCTTATTTCGAGCACGGAATTAACGCCTGGGATTTTGCTGCCGGTGCTCTCATCGCTCGCGAGGCAGGAGCTAAAGTTCATCACCCAGGACTGGACAAGGGGTCCGCTGATGGCGAATTAACGTGGGCCGCGGGGGTGAATTTGGCACCCGCATTTGAGGAACTTTTGGCAGCACATGGCGCTAAGGGGGCGATGCGGGGGTGAAGGGTCTAAGAAATTTTTAGCAGCAGGATGACATATCGGTGTTTGTCCTTTACTATGCGCGATCGATAAACAACTATTCCTAAAGCAACTCGACTAATAGGGGCGTGTATTATGGCCACCGATTATGACGCACCGCGCCGCGGCGCAGAAGAAGAACTTGAAACTGACTCTTTAGAGGGACTGAAAGCAGCTGAACCCGAAAGCAACGGCATGGATGACGATGGCGAAATCGTCGAAGCATTCCAACCGCCATCAGTTGACCTGACCGGCGAGGAACTCAACGTACAGGTCGTTCCCCGTCAAGAAGACGAATTTACCTGCGGATCCTGCTTTTTGGTCCAGTCCAATAAGCGTTATTCGCACGAAGAAGATGGCATGCCCATCTGTAAGGATTGTGCCTAAGCAGCCGGTATTGGCCTAGCTAGTCGATATTGCGCACAATCCAAATAAAGATTCACCCCGCCGCAGTTTGCAATGGTAAACGCGGCGGGGTTTGAAGTTTCCTTGTCTAGCAGACACCCAATGTGCGTGGGACCTAACTCCCTGGGGCCTCTACTTTCTGAGGGCGGTAAATCCTCTCAGTCATCCGGTTCTATCTAGGGCTGCTCGTCTTTGCTCTTTCCATCCGGTACGCTGCCTTGCTTCTGCCGTTTCTCCCATAGGTATCTACGACCCAGGAAGATGGGCAAGACTAGAACGAAGTAAAAAGCCATGTACCCCACTACGTGAAGGAAGATGCCGTCAGAGCTTACTTCGCTCCAGGCCACCCCCTCTACGCTTGATGAGGACACTCCACGCCAACCAGTTACTTGACTGACATAGAATTCAGCGATGACCATTAGTGGCAGTAGCACAAAGGAAAACCACCACGGAGGTATTCAGGGTTTCCCATCTTTCTGAGTTCTGCGTAGAGCTCCTCCGAAACCCATTGAGATCTCCTCCTAGTCCAACTGTTCACAGACAGTACAAGAACCCGCGTAAGGTGCGACCGAAATTCTTTTTTAATTCTATCTTTCGGGCTTGCTCGGGGGATGCAGTAGCAACGAAAACACCAACGGCACTCTCACAGGTGACGCCTTCTAAAAAGCAGCGATTCCCTAGAATCTACGAACCTTTTGCGTGCTGCTCCGGCAGGAAGGCGCGGAGCAGTTGGTCTGGATCTTTCGAGGCAATGAGCCAATATGGGGTGTCATCCTCCGGATCATTGAGGACCATCATGGCGTGCTCGTCAATCCACGCATGAGAGACCAGGAATGCGGCCGGATCGAATTGCGGGCCCAGTGCGTTATGGCGCGCAGACTTTGGAACGGTAATCGAACGAGAGACAACCTCATTGGGCAACTGTGCATCCTTGACGAGCAGCCACCGCGTTCCATCTTCATCTTGTTCTACCTGCACAACGGTCCCAGACCACGTGATGAGGACCCAGATAGCGATGGCGCCGAGCAGGACTGCGGGAATGATGGTCCACCACACAGAGCGGTTAAGTCCGGCCGTGGCTGAGGTTAAAGCCACAACGATTGCTGCAAAAATCCAGAAGTACCACGGCACCCACTGGCGTTCGCGATACAACACTTTCGGGGCAGCGGGTTGAGGAGCAGAAATATCAGACACGCCTAGGCATTCTAGTCCACTCCAGGCACAGAATGAACCGACTGGGGCAGGTAGGATTGGCTAAGTGACTGATTCGAATTCGCTACCGCAGGAACAAACGCCAGTAGGAGACGTAAAAATTAAGCGCCTCGATAAAGGGCTCCCGATGCCATTTCGGGCGCATCGGGGCGACGCCGGCGCCGATCTCTACGCCGCCGAGGCGCTTACTCTCCAGCCTGGCGAACGCGCCCTTGTCGGCACCGGTATCGCCATGGCCTTACCGCTCGGCACCGTGGGATTAATCCATCCGCGGTCCGGCCTAGCAGCCAAACACGGGCTGTCCATTGTCAATACGCCGGGTACCGTGGATGCTGACTACCGCGGGGAGATCAAGGTGTGCCTGATTAACCACGATCCCCACACCCCGATCGAGATAGAGCGCGGCATGCGCATCGCTCAACTCGTGGTACAGCGTGTAGAACTAATGGATTTTAGCGAAGTAGAAGACTTGGATGAGACCGACCGCGGTACCGGCGGCTACGGATCAACCGGGGTATAGGAAGGATTAAAAAATGGGCATTTGGCCATTTGGAAAAAAGAAAAA
Organism: Corynebacterium sp. KPL2850; assembly: GCF_040225855.1. Classification (NCBI taxonomy): domain Bacteria; kingdom Bacillati; phylum Actinomycetota; class Actinomycetes; order Mycobacteriales; family Corynebacteriaceae; genus Corynebacterium; species Corynebacterium sp. KPL2850. The sequence goes on along the minus strand of NZ_JBEHFV010000036.1, from coordinate 13,066 downwards.
CGATGACGGCCGAAAGGAAGAGCCGGAGAACTCTCAGCAGTCGCAGTCGCAAGAGCCTGCTGCTGATTCCGCAGGATCGGCTTCGGCTGACTCGAATTCTTTTGAATCCGTAAAAGATACGGCTGCCGATGCCGCCGCAGCATCGGGACAGGTGCCAACGGAGTTTGCCCACGATGCCGTGAACGGCGAAACCGGGCCCTTCGATGGCGATTCCGTCAATATCGAAGACTTTGACTTTTCTGATTCTTCCATCGGCATCCTTGACCTTGGCTCGATGCGCATTCCGCTGCCCAAGGATTCCCAGGTCCAGGTAGAAATGGGCGAACAAGGCCCGAAGATGCTGCACATTGTCACCAAGGCGGGCCGTATTACTCCCGTTGCCTTCGCAGCTCCACGCAAGCCTGGCCAGTGGGCTGAATCCGTGGAAGAAATCAAGGAAGGCATGAGCCGCGATGGGCTATCCGTCACCACGGAGCAAGGCCCTTGGGGGCTGGAAATCGTTGGCAAAAATGACAACGGCCAACTGCGCGTCATTGGCGCCGAAGGCCCGCGGTGGATGCTGCGCTTAACTCTTGCAGCACCTACCGGCCTTGAAGAAGATTTAGCGCAGATCGCGCGCGACGTAGCATCGCGAACCTTTGTCTACCGCGGTGAAGATCCCATTTTGGCGGGCAATGCACTGCCGGTCATCATGCCCAAGCAGCTGGTGGAGCAGGTCAAACAAGCCATGGAAAAGCGTCAGCAGGACCAATCAGGCGCAAATTCCCAGGGGCAGGCGGCCCAAGGTCACCCAGAAAACGGGGTAGGCGGCCCCGATCCCGCAGCTGAGGCGGAAGCCGAACAGCAACTGCGCGATTTGGGCGCGCAGCCACCCAAGGGGAACAATGAATCTCCCGCACATGACAAAGACAAGGGGTCTAACCCCGATACCGATAAGTAAGTAAAGCAGAACGCTACGTGAGTAACTCTTTGCCGGAGCCGCAGGCTCCACAGCTAGGCGACGACCAGGACCGCGATACTGAGCCAACTCTGTTGGAACAAATGGGAGGCCTTCCCGGACTGGTTGCGGCCACCTTGCCCATCGTCGTCCTTATTCCAGTTAATAGCCTTTACGGCCTAACCCCGGCGCTCATCTCCGCGCTGGGTGTGGCGGTAGTGATCGCCATATGGCGCATCGTTCGCAAACAGACCATTCAGCCGGCCATCTCTGGCCTTATCGGGGTGGCCATTTGCGCCGCCATCGCCTGGTTTACCGGCGATGCCAAAGGCTACTTCCTATACGGCATTTGGATGTCACTGGCCCTGTTTATCGCCGCGTCGCTATCAATTCTCTTCCGGTGGCCGGCCGTTGGCGTTATCTGGAAGGGCTTGAACGGCGATGATATGGCCTGGCAGAAGGTAAAGCTTGCGCGCAGGGCCTATTCCATTGCCACCGCCGGGTGGGCCGTTATCTTCTTAGCGCGGTTTATCATCCAGCGGGCGATTTATGATGCCGGGGAGACGACCGCCTTGGGCATTACCAGGATCGTCATGGGCTGGCCCTTGACGCTATTGGTGACCGCATTGACCGTGTGGATGGTGCGCCGCGCAGATGCCGCGGTAGAAGCGGCAGAAAATGCCGGGCTTGCCACAAGTTCAGATCGCAGTACACAAGAGTTCGAGGCAGAAAATGAATGAGTCCGCTCTATCTCGCGGAGACACCCTGGAGGTCACCATTGACCGCATGGCCCATGGTGGACTTGGCATCGGCCACGCCTCAGACGGGCGCGTCGTCTTCGTTCCCCGGGCTTTTCCGGGGGACACGGTTCGCGCAACCGCCGGTAAGGTGAAAAAGTCCTTTATCAAGGGCGAACTCGATAGCATCGTCACCGCAGGGGCTCTGCGCGTACCCAGTAGTTGCCCCGCCGCGGAGCTTGGTGCTGGGTGCTGCGATTTTGCAGAGTTGGATCCCGCAGCGGAACTAGACATCAAGATGGACGTTCTCCGCGAACAGCTGCGCCGTAGCGGCATAGAAGGGCTCGAGTCCCTCACTATTGAACAACACGACCTGCCGCCGGTACGGGGCTGGCGGACGAGGGTCAGGTTGGGCGTCGACAAGCAAGGCCGCGCCGGATTGCGGAAGTACCGCTCGAATGAGCTGGTGACTTCTGTCGGTTGTACCCAACTAGCAGATGGCCTGATTGATGGTTTGGTAGGCGACGGCGCGCGGCGTTTTACCCCGGGGGCCGAAATCGTCGCGGTTCTCGATGGCGCGGGTAACCGGCATGTGGTGGAAACGCGCAAGGCACCGCGGGGCAGGCGCGTGGAGACCATTCGCGAGGTCATCGAGGGCTCTGGCACCGTGGTCGAATACGTCAATGGCCGCGAGTTTTCCTTCCCTGCCACGGCCTTTTGGCAAGCGCATGTGGCGGCGCCGGAACTTTATAGCGCTGTGGCGGGGCAGTGGCTGGCCGGCCGGAATTACCAGCAGAAGATTGCCTGGGATTTGTACGGCGGCGTCGGACTATTCGCGCCCGCGCTATCAGAAGCCACCGGTGGAAAAGTCATTTCCGTGGACTATTCGCCCGCGGCAACGGCGTCTACGCAGCCGGGGCTGCGCGATATCGATATTGCAGTCAAATCCGCGAAGGTAGAACAGGTTGCTGCGCAATTGCCCCAACCTGGTGCCGTGGTGCTCGATCCGCCGCGAACCGGGGCGGGCGAGCAGGTTATCCGCGCCGTGGCGGAGGCAAAGCCGCAGGCCGTGGTGCATGTGGGCTGCGATCCCGCAACCTTTGCCCGCGATCTATCCCTGTGGCACAGCGCTGGGTACAAGCCTGAGAAAATGGCGCTAATCAATGCCTTTCCTGGCACCCATCACTTTGAGGTTATCTCTCTTATTACCCCAGATAAGGAAGCAGATAAGCCGGCGCAGAGTTCCGTTTAACGCGAAAATACCTCGCCTGAAGTAATGAGCCGATATAAAAGAAAATACGGACCACGGGTACGGTGGATAGGAAGAACTAAGCACAGAAGGAGTTGAAGGCCGCTCCATGACTATCTTGGATACCATAAACTCGCCGCAAGACCTGAAGGCACTGCCTGCAGAAAAGTTGGAGGAACTTGCGGCGGATATTCGCCAGCGCCTCATCGATAAGGTATCGGTGACAGGCGGGCACTTGGGGCCCAATTTGGGCGTGGTGGAATTGACCATTGCGCTGCACCGGGTCTTTGATTCCCCGCGCGAGCCCATCATCTTTGATACCTCCCACCAGTCTTATGTGCACAAAATGCTGACAGGCCGCACGGCCCAATTCGATACCCTGCGCCAAAAGGGCGGCCTGTCCGGTTATACGGACCGCGGTGAGTCCGAGCATGACTGGACGGAATCCTCGCATGCTTCCGCCTCGCTTTCGACCGTGGATGGACTCTCTAAGGCCTTCAAGATTCGCGGGGAAGGCCACCGCAACGTCATCGGCATCGTCGGCGATGGCGCGCTTACCGGCGGCATGTGCTGGGAAGCGCTCAATAATATCTCTGAAGATAAAAAGCGCAATGCGGTCATCGTGGTCAATGACAACGGACGTAGCTATTCGCCCACGATTGGCGGCATTTCTGAAAACCTGGGGCGCATTCGTTCCCAGCATGGTTACGATGAGCTCATGGAGCAGGGCAAACGCCGCCTGAAATCCATGGGGTGGGTAGGCGAGCGCGCCTTTGATGCGCTCCATGCCATGAAAGAAGGCGTCAAGTCCACCGTCTTGCCCACGGAGATTTTCCCTGAGCTGGGCATTAAATATATTGGCCCCATCTACGGCCATGACATCGATGGCTTGGTGCATGCGCTTTCCTATGCCCGCGATTATGAGGGTCCCATTATCGTGCATGTGGTCACGGAAAAGGGCCACGGGTTTGCGCCTGCGGTCAATGAGCCGAAGGATCAGATGCACTCGACGGGTGCCATCGACCCAGTAACCGGCGTTGCCAAGGGCACCAAGCAGCCGGGGTGGACGGCCGCATTTTCTGAAGAATTGATCGCGGCGGCGGAAAAACGCGATGACATCGTTGCAATCACCGCAGCCATGGCGGGACCTACGGGGCTAGCTCCCTTCCAGGAACGCTTCCCGGATCGGTTCTTTGACGTGGGCATCGCCGAGCAGCACGCGATGGCCTCTGCCTCTGGTTTGGCTTTGGGCGGCATGCACCCCGTGGTGGCTGTGTATTCCACGTTCCTGAATAGGGCCGTGGATCAAGTGATCATGGATATTGCCTTGCTCAAGCTGCCGGTGACCATCGTGCTGGACCGCGCCGGTGTGACGGGCTCTGATGGCGCCTCCCACAACGGAATTTGGGATATGTCCTTAATGAGCATTGTCCCTGGCATGCACATCGCTGCCCCGCGCGATGGTGCGCGCCTGCGCGAGCTCTTCCACGAGTCGCTGGACATTGATTCTGGGCCCTCGGTCGTCCGGTTCCCCAAGGGAAACTTGCTGCCCGATATGGAAGCCGTGGATACGCTTGCCGATGGCGTCGATATCCTCTACTACGGCGAGGCCGACGCGGGCGAAGATACCCCCGAGGTCCTCATCGTTTCTATCGGTGCAATGTCCGCACGGAGCATTAAGGCCGCGCAAGAGCTGGAGAAGCAGGGGCTTAACGTCACGGTTATTGACCCGCGGTGGGTCGCGCCGGTGGCTAGTTCCGTTATCGCTATGGCGGCAGATCACGATCTGGTGGTGACGGTAGAAGATGGCCTCATTCGCGGCGGCATCGGGTCCATGATTGCTGAGGCCCTTGGCGCGGCCGAGGTGGATACCCCCGTGCGGCGCCTCGGCGTTCCTGGGTATTTCCCCAAGCACGGCTCCCGCGGCGAGGTTTTGGAAGAGTTTGGCCTAAGCCCAGAGCTCATTGCTGCATCGATTACCGAGTGGGTAGAAAACCTCACCGATTAGTGCGGCTGGGAAAATAGGCTCGCGATCAATGCCGGGGAAACGAGGTTGACCTGCCATGACCGCGCGCCTTCGCGTTCTAGGAAGGCGGGCACGTCATCCGGTTGGCTGATGGTTCCGCTCCCGCCAATGGTCGCCCACACTGTGGCGCGGAGGGTAGCGGGGCGAAGTAGCAGCTCCGGTGGTAGCCCGAGCTCTTCGGCGATGTCCCCAACGGCGGCGCGGACTTGCTGATACTCCTCCCACAGTTCTGGATACTCCCTTGACCACACCGATTTGGAGGGGACGGTTCTTTCCTCACGGAGCGCACCCGGGCGCCCCCGCGGTGGAACTTTCTGGGACTGCTGCACCGCCCGCAACCAGCGCTGCGCGGCACCCTTGCGCCGGCGCGGAAACCCCTTGATGCGGGTGAGCTGCGGCTGCGTGCTGGGCAAAACCCGGGCTATCTCCACCAGCACCTTATTGGGCAGCACGCGCCCAGGTGCGGTATCGGTTCGCCGGCTAATATCATCGCGCAGATTCCACAAAGACTGCGCCGCGGCGCGCTGCTTCCCATTCTTTAAGCTCGAAACTCCCTTGATATCGCGCCAGGAGCCCGGCTGTGGGGAGGTGTCATGTGCATGCTTGGCGACGATTGCCGCGCACTCCTCCAGCATCCACTCCAGCTTTTCTTGTTCGGCCAAGATATCGCGCAGCGTCGTGGCTAGTTCCAGCAGGAGCTCGACATCGAGCGCGGCATAAGCGCGCATTTCTTCACTCAACTGCGGGATGGACCAGTCATCGTCACCGTGGCCTTTTTCTAACTGGACATCCAAAAGCTCCGCGATAATGGCGCCCAAATTGGTGCGGTGAAAGCCAGCAAACCGGGCGGCTAATTCCGTATCGAAAAGGGTGCCGGGAAAAAGCCCGAGCCACCCAAGAGAGGGGAGATCCGAGGGTGCGGCGTGAATGATCCAATGCTGCCCATTGAGCACCGGGGCCAGCGCCTGCGTTAACTCCGCGCGGTGGCCTTCTGGGGCAAAAAGCATCGTCCCAGCGCCGCGCCGGCGAATCTGGATGAGAAAGGCGCGGTCATCGTACCGGTAGCCTGAGGCGCGTTCGGTATCGATGGCAAAGGGCCCAGTACCAGCCTTTAGCTGATTGGCTGCAGCGGCGAATTCCGCCGGGGTGGATAAGACCTTCGGAATACCCTCTTTCGGCTGCTTCCGAAATTCCACCATCTTAGCGGCCGAGCTCAGTAACGCCTTCAGGCGGCAGGCCCGCGACGTTGGCTAATACTTGTGCAAAGGCCTGCACGTGCGGCGCTAAATCTAGTCCCTCCGCGGTCCACGATGCGCGCATTTCAATCTGATAAGCGCGCGGGGGACCGCCGATCTCCCCGAAGCGGACCGAGGCGGTGGAGGTGACGGTGCCGCCGAGATTGGTAAGCTCCGCGCCCTCTTTTTCTAAGCCTTCATTGAGCCACTGCCAGGCGACGTCCGGAAGCAACGGATCTCCTGCAACCGAATCATCCATATCGGCCTGGATATACGCCACTAGGCGCATCGCGCCCTCCCAGGCCTCTTCCGCGCCCGGGTCATGGAGGAGGATGAGGCGCCCGAAGGCATCACCATCTGAATCGGTGGCGATAATATCGGGCTCCTCTTCCGTGCCCACCTCGAGGCCAATGGCGTGGCTAAAGGGCGCTAGCCGCTGCGGTGGGCGAATGGACCCGAGGCTAATTTCTGGGCGAAGAGTGGTCGCGTGCATGGACTCTACCGCCTGAGTAAAAGCCGGTGGCGTCGTCGGCTCTTGGGCCTCGTCGTTGCGGCGTAGGGAGGTAAAGGCTGCGCCATCTCCGGAGTTGGCTCCGGCATTCTTACCGGCGCTGGGCGTGGTCGATTCGGAATTACTCACCTTGATAAAGCTATAGTTTCGCTACCTTGAGCTGGCGGAGGCGCGCCGATAGTGGGAGGTGTACAGGGGGGGGAGAGATGACAATCGATGTAACTCGAACTTATGATGGATATGTCCGAATACTCGAATAAGCTTCTGCAAAGGAGAAGGCAATGGCGAAGCTCGATTTCAAGGAACTCAACGAGGTACAGCAATACTCCCAACACGCCGTTTTCAAGGTGATTCCAGGCGGGCTGGGCAGCGAGCGCGAAGAGATCATCTCCCAAGCCCAAGAATTCTTTGCGGAGCTAGAAAAGGACAATAAGGTCACTGTCCGCGGCGTCTACGATCTGACCGCGATGCGTGATTCTGCGGACTTCATGATCTGGTGGCACGCCGAGGAATTTTCCGATATCCAGAAAGCCTTCGGCGATTTCCGCCGGGAGACAACCTTGGGCCAGGTTAGCGAAGTAACGTGGATTGGAAATTCCCTGCATCGGCCGGCCGAGTTCAATAAATCCCACCTGCCTTCCTTCATCATGGGGGAAGAGCCCAAGGAGTGGATTTCCGTCTACCCATTCGTGCGTTCGTATGACTGGTACACGATGGATGAAGAAAAGCGTCGCCGCATTTTGATGGAGCACGGCATGCAGGCACGCGACTACCCCGACGTGCGCGCCAATACGGTGCCGGCATTCGCGCTTGGGGATTATGAGTGGGTTCTTGCCTTTGAGGCCGACGAGCTACACCGCATTGTGGACCTGATGTATAAGATGCGCTATACCGAAGCCCGCCATCACGTTCGCGAGGAAATTCCATTCCACACCGGACGCCGCGTGAAGGACATCGCAGAACTCATCCAGGTTCTGCCCTGAGGATTGAAATAAAAACAGCGCTGGGAGCGCCCTTTATTGGAGGGAGCTCCCAGCGCTGTAGTTTGATCTCACTGCGCGTGGTAGTGAAATCCTAGTTTTCCTCGATGGGCTTTTCTTCCAGGTTCAAGGAAATAGAGTTAATGCAGTAGCGCAGGTCAGTCGGGGTATCGTAGCCTTCGCCTTCGAAAACGTGACCCAAGTGGGACTCGCAGTTGGCGCATAGGACCTCGACGCGGCGCATGCCCAGGGAATTATCTTCCCGCTCGATAATCTTGTCACCGGCTAGCGGGGAGAAGAAGGAAGGCCAACCACAGTGGGAAGCAAACTTCTCGGTGGAACGGAATAGCTCCTCGCCGCAGGCCTTGCAGGAGTAGACACCCTCTGTGGTGGTATCTGTGTATTCGCCCACGTGCGGCGGCTCCGTGCCTGCTTCGCGCAATACGTAATATTCTTCGGGGCTAAGGCGCTTTTGCCAATCGGCATCAGCAATGAGCTTAAAATCAGTCATGACTTTAAGTTTAATCCTTTATTTGCGTGGCACGCCACCACCCTGCAACGCAGGCGAAGATGATGACGATGAGCAGGCTCCAGCCCACGGTCCCTGAGAAGGTGTTCATCCACCGCCCGGCATCGGGATGCGCGTGCGACGTCCATGTCACCGGGGCCAAGAATAGGAACGCAGCCACCCATGCGCCCACCGAGTGAAAGACCGAGCGCGGCAGGAGCACGGTGAATATTAGCGGGAATAGCCACATTGAATAATATTGCTGTCCTAGCGAGGACAAGAAGAAAATCCCAACCATAATCGTGCCACTCGTCGTCAGTGCCCAAAATACTGGTTCGGATTGTCGCCACCGCAACAGTCCGAGCACCGCGCACGCGACCAAGGCGGCGAAGATTGCCCACACCACCCAGTAGAGGACGGGGCCGAATTCCACATAGGCGCGTAATCCCGCCCAGGATGAGTTGGCATAATCGCGGGTCGTGGAAAGATAGGGCACCAGCTTGTCCAGGTAACCGCTAGCACCCGGTACGAGCGGCCACGCGAGGACATTGAGCACAATCGGAATCCCAAGCCCCGCGAGGAGGTTACGCCACTGTAGTTTGACCAGAGGCAAGAATAGGAGGGGTGCGAATTGGGGCTTAATCAAAATGGCTAGCCCGATGGCTATACCGGAAACCCACGCGAGCTGCGGGGTGCGCTCAGCCTCTAAGAAAGCCCACAGGAAAAGCGCCATGCAGAATAAGAGCGCACCGTTGATATTGGTAAACGCCAAAGTATTGGTGACGGATTCAGTGGCGAAGGCTAAAGCAATTGAGACTGGAAACACCGGCGAGCTGAGCTTTCTTCCCACCACGTGGGTCAGTAGCGCCAGTGCCGCAATAATGCCAAGGGCGTTGACCACGATGAAAAGGCCGCGCGCTAGGCCGAAATCGAGCCACGCTAAAGGCGATAAGAATAGCGTTGCACCCGGGGTGTAGAGATACAACGGATCCACATGGTTATACGCCTGCTCATACACCGGAATGCCGTCGACTATGCGTCTTAGCGCCCTATAGACCGTAGTGAAATCATCAGTCAACGTTCCATTGCGCGCCACGACGAAAACGCGCTGGATGACGAGGAGAACGGCAATAGGCCATGCGGCGGCGTTTATTCGAGCAGTCACGACCTCTTAGTCTACGGGCTCCGCTGCCCGCGAGTACCGCAGAAACACCGTGCTATCTGTATCGGCGGCAACATTGTCTAGCTGCATTCGGCGGTGGGAGTGCGTGCCATGAAAGGTAGCCACGGGTTTTTCTACGCCGGTGGAAAGGTGGGGATCCAGGGTTAAATACATCTGGTCAATGGCATCGATATGCACCAGCTGGCCGAGCATTCCTGGCCCACCCTCGCAGAGGATGCGCTGAAAACCACGCTCCCGCAATACGCGGAGGTAGTCCTGCATGGTGCCTTCACCTGCATCGATTACCTCTGCGCCCGCCGCCTCAAGAGGACCTTTCCTCGCGGAGACCTCCGGGTTCTGCAGCGCCGCGTGGGGGACAAGGAAGAGCGGGGCGGTGGTGAAGTGAGTTAAAAATTTCGAGTTCGGATCAAACTTCAAGCTTTGCGTGGGTACGGCAATGGGAGCGGGAGGCGAATCGGGAGAGTGTTGCTCTACTCCCGAATAATCTTCTGACCTGACCGTTTGCCCACCCACAAAAACAACGTCCGCCCAGCCACGCAGGGCCTGGAAAAGCTTTCCGTCGGTGTCATTGCCCATGGCCTCAGAAAGGTCGTTGATGGTGGCAGACCCGGTGAGGGTAGAAACCATATTGGCCCGGAGGGCGGGTAGGTAAGAGGGCTCGGGCCCTAAAAGCGAAGCGATGTCCATGTTGTGCCAGTGTAGTGAGGTTACCCTCGTTTGGTGGACACCCGATTAGTGCGGATTTTGTGTCCGTAGGAGAGGATGTTCATTGTGAGTCAACAACGCCAGAAATACACGCCTGAGTACCGGCGTGAAGCCGCAAACCTAGTAATCGAGTCAGAACGCCCGATTGCTCATGTAGCCAAAGAAATTGGTGTCGCACCTGGCCTTTTAGGCCGGTGGGTGAAAAATGAGCGTCAACGCCGAGGATCCTCTGATGGGCTAAGCGAGGCGGATCTTCGTGCTGAGAACGCTCGTCTGCGTCGTGAGCTGGCAGAAGCCAAGATGGATAACGAGTTTTTGTCAAAAGCGACAGCCTTCTTCGCCGCAAAGCAACGCGATCAGAAAAGTTCGAATTAATGTAGCCAGAGCAAGGCGAACTACAGTATCAAGCGCATGGCGCGCTTGTTGAAGGTATCTCGGTCTGGATACTACAAATGGGCCCATATGCAGCAGCCACGCTTATCCGGTAATGATGATCGGACATCTTTTTACGATGATGTTGATCGCAAGATTCATCAGATCTGGAAAGACTCCGATGAGGTCTATGGTGCTCCGCGGATTACCGCAGAACTCGCCGATCGCTACCAGATCAGTGTGAATCGTAAGACTGTGGCTAAGCGGATGCGCCTGATGGGAATTGAAGGGATTTCACCGCGTGCTTTTGTGCCCGTGACAACGATTCAATCTAAACGTAAGTCGAGTCTTCCTGACCTGGTAAAGCGCATGTTTGATACCGGCGAGCTCAACCGGGTATGGATGTCGGACATTACCTACCTGCGCACCGGCGAGGGTTGGTTGTACTTATGCGCAGTTCGCGATGGTCATTCCCGCAGGGTACTGGGCTGGGCTATGGATAGCGTGCAAGATACAAGTTTGGTCGAACGAGCACTGCGGATGGCGCACACGCTTCCGTGGTGACGCTCCTGACGGGCTGGTGTTTCACGCCGACCGGGGAACCCAATTCACCAGTGAGAAGCTCTGGGAGGTGTGCCGCAACCTAGGTGTTGCTCAGTCTGTGGGGCGTACCGGGGTGTGCTTCGATAACGCGATGGCCGAGTCGTTCTGGTCGACGCTTAAAACTTAAGTTCTACGACCGGAAGCGCTGGCCAACCCGCGATGCTGCCCGCAAGGCCGTTGCCTACTGGATTGAAGTCGTCTACAACCGTCGGCGCCGGCATTCCGCTCTCGGGATGGTCAGCCCCGTCGATTTCGAGAACCACACCACCCAAACCAGAAACGAAGAAGAAATAGCTGCCTAACCACTAGGTAGCTCCACTACGTGTCCACGATTTGCGGGCAACCCCAGTAGTGGTTGTGCGGGACGTGAATCGTCCTGGCGGCTACACCAGCCTAATAAGCACCACGCCGGTCAAGAGAAGGGCAATCCCTAGAACCTGGCGAGATTTAATGGGGGCGCCGCTGACGCGGTCAATGATGAGCGAGCCCAGCATCGAGCCAAGCAGGCCGGCGACGACTGTGAGGCCGGTGCCAATCTGTGGAACGAGGGCGGCGTTACCGAAGATGAAAAGCGCGCCCAATACACCGCCTATCCACATCCACCACGGGTTGGGTTTTCCTTCTGGGTGCTCGATGCGCGGGCGCCAGCGCAACACGATATTGACGATGACCAGGGCGGTAACGCCGACGGCGAAAGAAACCAGCGCAGCGCTCACCGGAGAGCCCGTGACTTGGCCCAGGTGGCCGTTGATGGCAGATTGGCTAGCGGTAAAACAGCCAAAGACAAATCCGGCTAGCCGCCACAGCCACAGGGCGGTCGCGGAATCTTCATTACTTGTTGCTGCGCTCGGGGTGGCAACTACTGCAATTACGCCGGCAAGCACGATAATGGCACCGATGGCGCGCAATGCGGTTAGAGAAGATTGAGGGGATTCGAAGAGCCCGAAGTGGTCAACAATGAGACCCATGATAACTTGCCCGGCGATAGGTAAGACCACAGTCTGTACCGCGCCTAAGTGTGGAAAGAGAAGAATATTTCCGGTCAGAGCCACAACTCCCAGCAAACCGCCGAACCAAATCCAGAGTGGTTCATCAAAAGCCTGCGCAATGCCGTAATCCCCGCCGGTAATGGCCGTGGCCACGATAAGCAGGGTGACCGTTCCCACGGCGAAGGAAATCATCGAGGAGGAAAACGGGGTACCGGTGGAGGCGCGAAGGCGGGTATTGACCAGCGTTTGTATCGGTAAGACCAGACCAGCAAGAATTCCCAAAAGTATCCACAACACGAGTGGACACTTTACTCAGATAAGACAAAAAGCCCACTTGAATGGGAAAGCCCACCTAAGCGAAGAAAATTAAGCTTAAGTGGGCGGTGGTGGTCCTAACTGGGATTGAACCAGTGACCTTTCCGGTGTGAACGGAACGCTCTCCCACTGAGCTATAGGACCTTGCGGGGGATAAATCTACACCCGGTGCGTTCCATTTTCCTAATTGGCTGGATGGAGGGCGTGGAAGATGTGGGTTAAAGCTGAAATGCCTAGAAAGGCTGGCTTGCGGATTAAATGACAACATTGCAATTTACAGCGCCGATAAGTGAGTGATTTACGCCGCGCAATAGGGGTGCTGGGCTGGGGATTTGGAAACTGACAGGGAGCACGATAATGTTTGTTCACGCACCGCAAAGCATTAAGCACTGCGGCGCGATGCGGATGTAGCGCAGTTGGTAGCGCATCACCTTGCCAAGGTGAGGGTCGCGAGTTCGAGTCTCGTCATCCGCTCCACGCTTTTCTTGAGGGTGTTACACCACACAGGAAAGTGGAACTAAATGAATAGCGCGCGATTAGCTCAGTGGGAGAGCGCTTCCCTGACACGGAAGAGGTCACTGGTTCAATCCCAGTATCGCGCACAAGGACTTTGTCCTAGAAACCGGGCCTGGTTTCGCATGCGGATGTAGCGCAGTTGGTAGCGCATCACCTTGCCAAGGTGAGGGTCGCGAGTTCGAGTCTCGTCATCCGCTCCA
>NZ_JBEHFV010000035.1:0-20197 GCF_040225855.1 Corynebacterium sp. KPL2850 | reverse complement strand
CGCGTCGAGGACGCGTCGCCGGCGGGCAGGAGCAGCTGATTTCCATTTGTAATACGAGGACCGGTTGATCTTCAAAACCTCACATAACCGCTTGACCTCGTAGAGGCCTCGGTTGTCATCAACGAACCGGAAGCGGTTCACCAGTTCGTCTCTTCCGCGAAATATTTGGCCGCCTTGCGGAGGATCTCTCGTTCCTCCCGGAGCTTGGCGTTTTCGCGTTCCAGCACGCGGATGCGTTCGGCGTCGGAGAGTCCTTCAGCAGGCGTGCGTGCGCTGTTGGCTGCGGCAATGGGGCTGGCGACTTTTTCACCGTTGGCGTTGGTTTTGGTGCCGGTGCCGAAGGCGTCGAGCCAGGTGCGCAGGGAGTTGCGGTTGACCCCGAGATCGGAGGCGATCGCGTTGAGCGTTGCTCCGGGGGTCGACTCGTACAACGAGACTGCGTCGCGCTTGAACTGCTCGGTGTAGGTCTTGCGTGGCATGGTGGAAAGGTACCTCACTTCCCCAGCGAGATGCTGGTTTCAAGGTGTCCACCATCTGGGGGTCAGGTCCCGAAAATCAGCATGTCCAAGATAGCTTCCGACACGCGAAGCGGAACATTAAACCGACGAGTAACCACACGCATCTCATCTCCATAATCCGGAGAGATAAAACCATCCATGCGCAGCAAATCGCCGTAGGTATCCACCACAGTTGCCGGCCATCCGGAGACCACGCCAATATCCGACAACGAATTCGGCACAGCCACCCCAATCCTCTGCACACGATGCGTCCCGTCATAGTACGACGCCAGCCGCTTATTACCTTGCCGGTGTCCTGTGACCTCTGACGTTAAAATCCCCAGAATGTCTTCTTCATTCTGTGTTAGCCCCCGAATCATAAGATGAATGACCCCCTCTTTTTCTTCTTTTTCGTCACCCCGTGCGAGACAGCATCCAAGTAGCACTTATAGGCCATGACGGCTGCATACGCTGCGTCAATTTTATCAGCAGACTCCGGCGACGACTTATAAAGCAAATACCCAGTACGTGTTTCCCTGCGCTTCGCGTTCAACAAGTGTGCGCGCAGGTATGGGCCACCGTCGTAGGTAATGTCGCGGTTGACTACCGCTTGCCTAAACTCGCTTAGCGATTGGTAGACCGCAGCGCTTTTGCCCCTCGGCCACGCCATCATCGGATGCGACGAAGTGGCCCGCACTTTGAGCTTCGGGGCGAATTCTGCTTCCCACGCGGAAACATGCTCCGTCCAGCCGGACGGGTCGCAGTACATACCCACGACACGGTAGCGAGAAAAGCAGTCACGCACGACGGCATCAACCTGGCGTGTGTCCGGTTCCCAGACCGGGTCGCGGGGCGTCTTCGACTGCCACACTGCAATCTCGAACAAATGCCCATCTGTCACTCGCATGCCAATCAACGCCGTCGCATCCGCGTTACCACGCACACGACCCCTCGAACCGTCAAACCCCAGCACCACCTTGTCACCTGGCTGGATAGCCTTATCCCTGTCCTCAATGGCGTCTACCTCGAGGTGGGAGAGGAAAGAATCGGACGAGGAGACGATTTGATTGAGGTAGAACTGTCGTGCGTCAGAAGGGTCGGTCGACGGGTCCCAAATCTCGGTAATGATGCGCTCAATATCCACCCAGCCGCCATTGTCCCGAGCAGAATCACCATAGGCGTGCACCAGGCCGCGATAGAGCGAATCGTGGTCAGCTAAGTCAGTATCCGACGGAGCTTCACGGTGGTCTACAAGAATCGTGCTGCGCTTCAACCGGCCCTGATTCTCTAACTCCACCGCCTGAAACGTCTTCTCCGCTACCGAGCCCGAGCCAGGGCGAAAAGCATTCGGCGTCTCAATCGAATGCCCACCAACCTTACCAAGGTTACGACGCAAAGTATCCGCCAGCGCTACGCCACCATTAGACTTCGTCCACGCCTCCGTCTGGTCCAGCGCCGCCCACACCGGCCGGCCACCTTCCTTCGATAGAGCACCAGAGGTGATGAACTCAATGCGGCCGCGGGGCAGCGCGATAAACGTCTCCATAGGGTCAATGTCGTAGTTATCGATGACCGGCCCATCGCGCAGCATCTCCAACAGCGGCCCATACGCGTTCTTTGACTGGTCCTCATTCACGGCGGCGAACTGTACGCGAGGAGTAACAAACTCTGACCACGGCACACCGACCGGCTGGCCGGCGGCATCCCACCCGCCGAAGCACACCGGACCTAGTGCTTCGAGAGCACCAATAGCGCCCATCAGGGGTGACTTACCGGAGCCTTTAGGTCGGGAGAAAATGCCACGTGTGTATAGGCGCTGCCCGGTCTCTGGGTCGAGTCGGTAGTAGTGGATGAGGAAGTTTGCTTGGTCAGGGGTGAGGATAAGCGGCTGGTATTCGGCCGTGTCTGGTTGGGCGAGGTTTTCTTCAATCCAGGCGAGGCATTCCCAGCCGAGTGAGGGGAATTCCCCGGGCTCTCGGGGTTTAAAAGGCATGGGGTTAGTCCACCGCCTTCAGGCTGCGGTAGCGGCCGCGTACGTCGGCTGCGGCACGGGAGGCGCGGCGCTTGTCCTCAGCTTCGTCTGCGGTAGCCATGGTGATGCGGTGGCGGGCGAGGCTGTCAGGAGTGATGCCGTATTGGGCGAGCTGTAGGCGGCGTTCTGGGCCTAGTTTAGTGTCGCCGCGGTTGTAGGCGTCGTCGAGAATCATGGTGCGCGCTAAATCGAGCCACTGGGTTTCCTGTAGGCCTTGGGTTTTCAGCGGCGGGAATTCTGCGAGGGTGTCCCAAAATCGTAGGGTTTGGTTGGTCCAGGCTTCGTCTGTGGCTGGGTTGGTGGGGCCGTAGATGTCGGTGAGTTTGGGTTGCGGTACGAAGGTGACAACGATTTCGCGTTGTTCGATGTTTTGTTGGTTCCTTCTCGCACGTGATTTTGGATTCTTCGGTGCGGGACCGCGTCCTGCCATTGCTTCCCCCAGATTTTTCGTGTGCTGTTAGCTGTCCAGTTCTAGTATAGTGTGCTATTATTTTAGGTGGCAGCTGCCGTTCGGGGGAGATGGCTCCGGGTCGATGTTTCTTCGGCTCGGAGTCATTTTTATGTCTTGGGGGAGGTGCTGGTTTGGGTGGTTTTAGCAGCGGATTTTGGGGTGAAAACGTGACGACAATTTGACGACATTTTGACGACAAGAACCACTGGAAACGGCTGGAAACCACTGGAAACGACTGGAAACGAAAAACTAAGAAACCCCCTCCCACCAGCATCTTTACTGGTAAGAGGGGGATTATAAAAGTGTCCCCGACAGGGATCGAACCTGCGACCTTCGGTACCGGAAACCGATGCTCTAATCCGCTGAGCTACGGAGACATCGCTGGGAAAATTCCCAACGATGTAATTCTAGCGCATCGCCCGCCCGGGAACTAAATCAGGCCCGGTGCGTCAGCGGTGGTTACCTCACCGGTGCGCAGATAGTGCACGCCAATCTCATCGACAGCCTTATTACCCAGCGCAAAGTGCCCGTGGCCGGGGCCGTGGACGGTGACGACGCGCGATTGCATGGGCTGGGAGAGTGCCTCGTGGTACTGGTACGGGGTCTGCGGGTCGCCCGTGCCTTGGATTTGCAGGGGCTTGGTGGCAAGGTGCGAGCCATCGAGTGGCGCCCCGCCGGTAACGGGTTCGCGGCCGCCACACCCGGCGCCAGATCCATACATGGAATTAACCAGGGAGAAAATATCGCCGGTGACAAAGTTGGACCACAGGTAGGTAGGGAAGAGCCACGGGTTACCGGCGACGGTGTTCTCGTTGCAGACGATGAGGTTTTGCATATTGATCATCTGGATAGTTTGCTGTTGTACCGCGCGGGCAAGCTCCGGATCGTCGACGACATTGAATGGCTTACTGCCGTTTAAGTGCTTGGCAAAGTCATCCCAGTGCGCAGGCATGGGAACGACCTCGCGGGTCTTGCCCAAAGTCACCGATGCTCGCTGGTCTGCCTGTGGGTTAAGTGCCTTGTCGGCGAGGAATTCTGCCTGCACGCGCAGCTCACCCGTGGCGGTCATGATATCCGCGCCCGGTTGGCCGGCGAACTCGAGCCCTGGGGGAAGGTCACCGATTTTCGCGTCCGGTGGCAAGACCGTGGGGCGGGCGCCGGCTTCCATGGCGACTTTCTGCGACCACTTTTCATAGACCTGGAGCGGAGTAGTGCCCAAGTGGTAGGTGGCGTCATTATCCGCAATGAACTGGAAAAGATCGTGCAGCGCATTTTCATACCCTTGTTGCTGCGAAGTGAAGATGCCGTTCCATGCCAGCTGCGGGCTCATGCCGGAATCGAGCAGCACCTTGCCAGTGTGCTGCGGATACTTGGTGGCGTAGGCGGAGCCAAGATAAGTGCCGTAGGATATGCCGGCGATATCGATGACGTCCTCACCCAGCGCTTGGCGCACCATCTCCCAGTCTTGGGCGGTATTGGCGGTGGTCAAAGAGTTGGTATAGCCAGGGGTATTCTGCTCGCAGGCATCTCGGGTGGCCTTGCCAATTTGCGTAGTGGCCTCGATGGGATTGAAGTTCGGGGTAGCAGCGCAGTCCACTGGCGTGGAACCGGGCAGCCCGCGCGGCTGGACGCCAATCAGATCCCATTCGTTGCGAATTTCTTCGGGCCATTCGACGCCATCGTTGTCGGCCCAAGAATAAGCGTCGCCACCAGGGCCACCTGGGTTGGTAAAGAGCGCGCCGCGGCGCGCGTCTGGCTGTGCCGCGGGTACACGGACAAAGCCGACGCTAATGGTGCCAGCCTCGGGGTTATCGTAGTAGGTAGGCACCTCTATCCGGCCGCACTCGGCGCCATCCAGATTGACCTGTGTGGGGCAATCCTCCCAGGCGATTTCTGGATCCGCCGCGGCGGCGGTGGGGGCTGCTACGCCCAGTGCGAGGGCGCTAGCGCACACTACGGTAGAAATTTTTCGAGAAAAAGAAAGCATAAGCTAAAGCTCCGACTCCTATAACGTTTGTCAGAGTTAGCTTATGCTTCTTTCAGGTTCGTGGCAGGAATTTCCACGTGGCGGGTGCCCTAACTCGGCACCCCAGCCTCGCTACTTCACAATAATCACGATGAGATCGCGCGGGCCGTGCACGCCCTCGACACGCGAGAGCTCGATATCGGAGGTCGCGGAAGGACCAGAAATCCACGTTGCGGGCTTGTCGGGGTTCATCCGGGAGATGACCTCGGGGATGCCGTAGACAACCTCGTCGCGGCGGACGATGCAGATGTGACGGTCCGGTACCAGCGTCAGCGCGCGGCGGCCGCAGCGGGAATCGGACTGCAGCACGATGGTGCCGGTCTGTGCGGAGGACACGAGGGATTCGGTGACGACGGCGTCGGCATCGTCAAGCTCGCGCGGATCCGCGTCCTCGTCGTCCGGGCGGGCCGAAAGGCCATCAAAAAGATCGGCATTCATGCCTGGGGCGTAGCGGATGTCCTTACAGTTGCGATCGCTGACGATGGAATCCAGCGTCTTTTTGAGATCGCTTTCCTCCGTGACGTGGACTTCCGCCTTGTAATCCTCGAGGCGATCGACCAGCATCTCGCGCAGCTCATCATCATTCAGTGTGCCTTCGCGCTGGTATTCGCGGGGCACATCGACGTGATCTGGGAGCCCAGCCTGCTTCTGTGCCGAACGAATGCGGTTTAGGATGTCTTGTTTTGCGCTCACTTGGAGGCCTCCTTACGGGCATTGGACAGCAACTCTTTGCCTTCTTCGGAGTCGAACCATTGGCGGAAGGATTTCTTCGGCGGAATCGCGGTATCGCGGCCATCGGACCAACCGGACATAAATAGCGGCAGCGACTCGATGGTGCCGTTGAATCCGCCCATTACGCGGCCAAGCGCCACGAGGTGGGTGACCTTATCCCACATCTTCGGGTTGTCCCAGAGCAGCTGCACCGTCTTGAAGAGCTTCGGCTCAATCGGGGAGGCAGCGTGGGTGACCTTCTGATGGCGGTTTTCCAAGATGACATCAGAAAGCGGAATCTTGACTGGGCATACATCGTCGCAGCGCCCGCACAGCGAGCAGGCGTACGGCAGGCTAGCCGATGGATCGTTGTGGTCCTTCATGCCGGTGAGCTGCGGGGTCAGCGAGATACCGATGGGGCCCGGGTACACGGAGCCGTAGGCGTGTCCGCCGGCGCGCTCGTACACGGGGCAGACATTGAGGCAGGCCGAGCAACGGATGCACTTCAGCGCCTGGTGCCCAACGGGCGAAGACAGCGCTGCGGTGCGCCCATTATCCAGCAAGACGATGTGGAAGTTCTGCGGGCCATCGCCCTCTGTCACACCGGACCACATGGAGGTATACGGGTTCATGCGCTCCGCGGTGGAGGAACGAGGCAGCAGCTGCAGGAAGACTTCCAGGTCCTGGAATGTAGGCACGAGCTTTTCGATGCCCATGACGGTAATTAGCGTTTCCGGCAACGTCACGCACATGCGGCCATTGCCCTCAGATTCCACTACGTTAACCGTGCCGGTTTCTGCCACACCGAAGTTGGCGCCGGAAATGGCGACCTTGGCCTTCATGAACTGCTGGCGCAGGAACTGGCGGGATGCCTCGGCCAACTCGGCGGGCTCAGCCTTCAGCGAGTCATCGGTATTGGGCATCTTATCGACGAAGATATCGCGAATTTCCGCGCGGTTGCGGTGAATTGCGGGCACCAGAATGTGCGATGGCATATCGTCACCAAGCTGGACGATGAGCTCTGCCAAGTCGGTTTCCTGGGCGTGGATTCCGGCCTCTTCGAGGTGCTCATTCAAGCCGATTTCCTGGGTAGCCATGGACTTAACCTTGACCACGTCGGTTTCACCCGTTTCGCGGATGAGACCTTCAATGATCTCGTTGGCCTCCTTGGCGTCGCGGGCCCAGTGGACGATGCCGCCGCGGTCAGATACTGCCTTTTCAAATTGTTCGAGCAATTCCGGCATGCGGGCGGTGACGTCCTCTTTGAGGGCAGAACCGGCGTTGCGGAGCAGCTCCCAGTCATCCACTTCCTGCACGGTGTTGGCGCGCTTTTCGCGGATGGTGGTGGTCGCGTGCTGCAGGTTGTGGCGCTGGGTAGCGTTATTCAGTCCGACGTGCGCGAGCGGGACAAAGGCCTTGCTGCCACGCAGGTTGCCGTAGCCTTCAGGGGCGCGCGGTGGGGTGGTGTCGAGGAAAGAGGTCATTAGAGCATCGTCTCCTTGGAGTATGCGGCGGAGTCTGGCTGCCACGGGTGTTCCTTGGTGGAAGCCAAAATCTCAGCCATGTGTAGGGCGCGAATGCCGGAGCGCTGGCGGTGAAGCGCGCCGCCGATATTCATCAGACACGACGAGTCACCAGCGGTAACGTACTCGGCTTTGGTGTCCTTAATGTGGCAGGTTTTATCGGAGACCATTGCCTGGGACACCTCTGCATTCTTCAGGGCGAACGTGCCGCCGAAGCCGCAGCACTCTTCGCTATTGGCTAGCGGTGCCAAGTCGATGCCCTCGACTTCTTGCAAAAGCTTGTAGGGGCGGTCTTCCAACTTGAGGAAGCGTAGGCCGTGGCAGGCAGAGTGGTAGGTCACCCGGTGTGGGAAGAAAGCGCCGACATTGGTCACGCCTTCAATATCGACCAAAAATTCCGTGAGATCGTAGGTCTTCTGTGCGGTCTTTTGCGCGCCATCGACATCGGCGGAAGTGCCGAAGCGGTCGGCAATGCTTTCGTGGCGGTCGCGAACTGCTGCAACGCAGGAACCGGAGGCGGCCACGACGTAGTCAATGGAAGGATCTGCGAAGGCATCCGCATAAGAGCGGATCATCCCCAGAGTTTCCTTTTGGTAGCCGGTGTTGATGTGCATCTGGCCGCAGCAGGTTTGCTCCTCCGGAAGGACAACTTCGTGACCTAACCGGGAGAGAACCAATGCCGTCGCCTTTTGGACGTCCGGGAAAAGGGTGTCACCAATGCAAGTAGAAAAAAGCGCAATGCGCATACGGTGCTCCTTATTAGTTTTTAAGTCATGGAGGTGTCATTAACACTACACATTCACTGCGTGGAATGTAGTGTGAATCACGTTCTACCAGCATATATTTTGTAATATATATCGCAATATAGGTTTGCCTAAGAGGTCTATTAAATGAGCGATCTCCGCCCGCGGAAATGTTAGCCAGTGCTTCTTTTCGCACGTGTCGGGGCAGTGAACTAGACTCTTGCCACATGACTCCAGCTGATTTGGCCACCTTAGTTAAAGAATCCGCCACCGAGGTCATGGCAGAACATGACCTAGACGCGTCCGTATTGCCGGAATCTGTCACGGTAGAGCGCCCCCGCAACCCAGAACACGGTGACTACGCCACCAACCTTGCACTGCAGGTGGCCAAGAAAGCCGGCGCGAATCCGCGCGAATTTGGTGGCTGGTTAGCGCAAAAATTAGCCCAGCACGATGCCATTGCGGAAGCCGATATTGCCGGGCCTGGATTTATTAATATCCGCTTAGCCGCCGCTGCCCAGGGTGAGATTGTCGCCCAGATTCTGCAGGCAGGCGCGGACTACGGTTCGAATGACTCCTTTGCAGGCAAGAAGATTAACCTGGAATTTGTGTCTGCCAACCCCACGGGCCCGATTCACCTGGGCGGGACGCGGTGGGCCGCCGTCGGCGATTCGCTAGGCAGGGTACTCACGGCTTCCGGTGCAGAAGTCACCCGCGAGTACTACTTCAATGATCACGGCGGCCAGATCGATCGCTTCTCGCGCTCCCTTGTTGCCGCAGCTAAAGGCGAGCCCACGCCGGAGGACGGCTACGGCGGAGATTATATTCGCGACATCGCAAACGCGGTTGTGGAAAAGAACCCCAACGCGCTCGAGGGCGATGCTGCGCAGGTGCAGGAGGCCTTCCGCGCCGATGGCGTAGAGATGATGTTTGCCCAGATCAAGCAGTCCCTGCATGAATTTGGCGTGGATTTTGATGTCTACTTCCACGAAAATTCGCTGTTTGAGTCTGGGGCGGTAGATAAGGCCCTTGAGACCCTGAAGTCTGAAGGCCACCTTTATGAGGCGGATAACGCGTGGTGGCTGAAATCTACCGACTATGGCGATTCTAAGGATCGCGTCGTGGTGAAATCGGACGGCAATGCGGCGTACATCGCCGGCGATATCGCCTACGTGGCCGATAAATTCGACCGCGGTCACGATCTTAATATCTACATGTTGGGCGCTGACCACCACGGTTACGTCCCGCGCTTGAAGGCGGCGGCAGCTGCCTTGGGCTATGACGCCGATGGCGTCGAGGTGCTCATTGGCCAGATGGTCAACCTGTTGCGCGACGGCAAGCCGGTGCGCATGTCTAAGCGCGCGGGCACCGTAATCACCATCGAGGATTTGGTCGCCGCCATTGGTGTCGATGCATCGCGTTATTCGCTGGTGCGCTCTTCCGTGGACCAGTCCATCGATATCGACCTGGGCCTGTGGGAGTCGCAGTCCTCGGATAATCCGGTCTACTACGTGCAATACGGTCACGCCCGGTTGTGCTCGATTGGACGCAAGGCAGCGGAGCTGGGGGTTAGCTCCGAAGCCGCGGACCTGTCGCTGCTGGAGCATGAGCGCGAGGGCGACCTTATCCGCACTTTGGGTGAGTTCCCTGCCGTAGTGGCAGATGCCGCGGAACTGCGCGAGCCGCACCGCGTGGCGCGCTATGCCGAAGAGTTGGCTGGCGTATTCCACCGTTTCTATGACACCTGCCAGGTTTTGCCCAAGGCAGGGGAGGAACAGCAGCCCATTCACAGCGCACGCCTCGCATTGGCGGAAGCATCCCGCGTCGTCCTGTCCAATGCCTTGACTATAGTTGGCGTGAGCGCACCGGAGAAGATGTAAATGGCTGATTTCAATGAGCTTCCCGCCCACGTGTGGCCGCGGAATGCGAGCCGCCAGGAAGACGGCGTAGTTACCGTAGCGGAAGTGCCCTTGCCGGATTTGGCAGAGGAATTCCAGACCCCGCTGTACGTCTTCGATGAAGATGACTTCCGCTCGCGCTGCCAGGACATGGCGCGTGCCTTCGGCGGGCCGGATCACGTGCACTATGCCTCCAAGGCGTTCATTTCCAAAAAGGTGGTGCAGTGGGTCAACGAAGAAGGCCTGTGTCTCGATGCTGCCGCGCTCAATGAGCTAAAGATCGCGCTCGCCGCAGAGTTCCCGGTCGCGCGCATTACGGCGCACGGCAATAATAAGGACGAGGAATACTTGCGCCTGTGCGTGGACGCGGGCGTGGGCCACGTGGTCATCGATAATGAACAGGAGCTCGAAGAGCTCAACCGCATCGCCGGCGAGGCAGGCGTGGTGCAGCCGGTAATGATTCGCGTCAAGCCGGGTGTGGACGCGCATACCCACGAGTTCGTGGCCACCTCGCACGAGGACCAGAAATTCGGTATTTCCCTGGCCACGGGCGCGGCCTTCGCCGCCGCTAAGCGCTGCCTTGAGGTGAATAACCTCCGCTTGGGCGGCCTGCATTGCCACGTGGGCTCCCAGGTCTTCAATGCCGAGGGTTTCAAACTCGCCGCAGAGCGCGTGCTGGAGCTCTACCGCCAAATCCACACCGAGCTGGGCGTTGACCTAGCCGAGCTGGACTTGGGCGGCGGCTTTGGTATTCCGTATATGCCCTATGAGGAAGCCCTGAATATTGACCGCGTGGCCCAGGACATGCTGCGGGCAGTGGACCAAACCGCGGAAGAACTCGACATTAAGGCGCCGTTCCTCCTCGTGGAGCCGGGGCGCTCCTTGGTGGCGGGGTCTGCCGTGACCGTCTACCGCGTGGGTACGGTTAAGGATGTGGAAACCGGCAAGGCCGATTTGCCGGTGCGCCGGTATATCTCCATTGATGGGGGAATGTCCGATAATATCCGCCCCGCCCTCTACGGTTCCGAATACGATGTGCGCCTGGTTAACCGCTTTAGCGACGGCGAGATGGTGCCCTCGCGCATCGTGGGCTTCCACTGCGAATCCGGCGATATCCTGCTGGAGGAAGGCGAATTGCCCAATGATATCCAGCCGGGAGACCTGCTCGCCTTCGCGGCGACCGGTGGGTATCAGTACATGATGTCGTCGCGGTACAACGGCGCGGTGCGCCCAGCTGTGGTTGCAACGCGCGTGGGAAATACCAAGCCCATGCTGCGGCGCGAAACCATCGAGGATCTCTTGTCCTTGGAAGTGGATTAAGCCAGTTCTACCCCCGTAACGCAGGGGCCGCAATCGGCCCGTGCGGCGGGGGTTTTCTGTAGCTGAACGAATATTATCCCCCGCATGTCGCAATATAGACAGCTCGTTCTGTATAGTGTCCTGTAGCCGCTTAAAGCGGGAGACATTTTCCACCACTTAATCGACATGGAGACGGACTATGGATGCTTCAAACAGTGAGCTACAGCTACATTCGCGTACCGGCAAGGGTGAAGGCGAAACCGTTGGCATCGCGCTGCTTGGATTCGGCACCGTGGGCGCGGAAGTTTTCCGCCTCTTAGATGAAAATGCGGATGCCTTTGCTCATCGCATCGGTGGGCCAGCAGAGATCCGTGGCATCGCCATCCAGAATAAAAACAAGCTGCGCCCAGGCGTGCCCAACGAGTTGCTGACCGATGATGCCAAGGCACTGATCTCCCGCGATGATATCGACTTGGTGGTGGAGGTCATCGGCGGGATCGATTTCCCGCGCGAGTTGGTTTTGACCGCGCTTAATTCCGGCAAGTCCGTGGTGACGGCGAATAAGGCGCTCGTTGCCGCGCACGCTGATGAATTGGCCGAGGCCGCGGAACGCTCCGGCGTTGACCTGTACTTTGAAGCCGCCGTGGCCGCAGCCATCCCCGTCGTGGGTATGCTGCGCCGCTCCCTGGCGGGCGACCAGATTGAGCGCATCTCCGGCATCGTCAACGGCACGACCAACTACATCTTGGATGCCATGGAATCCACCGGAGCCACCTATGACGAGGCCTTGGCGGAAGCCACCCGCTTGGGCTATGCCGAGGCGGATCCCACCGCGGACGTGGAGGGCCACGACGCGGCGTCCAAGGCCGCCATCATGGCCTCCATCGGCTTCCACACCCGCGTGAAGTTCGAGGACGTGCACTGCGAGGGAATTACCGATATCACGGCAGACGATATTGCCGCGGCAAACGATGCCGGCTATTCCATCAAGCTGCTGGCCATTTGTGAGCGCCTGCGCCGCGAGGATGGATCCGAAGTGGTCAATGCGCGCGTGCACCCGACCCTGGTGGCCAAGGAGCACCCGCTGGCTACCGTCAGCGAGTCCTACAACGCCATCTTTGTCGAGGCTGAGGCAGCCGGCTCGCTCATGTTCTACGGCAATGGTGCCGGCGGCAACCCCACCGCTTCGGCCGTGCTTGGCGATGTCGTCGGTGCCGCCCGCAATATCGTCCACGGCGGTCGCGCGCCTGGCGAGAATACCTACGCCAACTTGCCGATTGCGGACTTCGGCGAGGTCGATACCCGCTTCCACATCGATATGGAAGTCCAAGATCGCGCTGGCGTTTTGGAGGTCATCTCCGCGCTTTTCGCACAGCATGGGGTATCCCTGCGCACCGTGCGCCAAGAGGACGGCGAGGACACCGCGCGCCTTATCGTGGTCACCCACGCCGCCAAGGAAGCGACCCTGGAAAACATCGTCTCCGCCTTGGGCGAGCTCGATGAGGTCAAGGCCGTTCATTCGGTCATCCGCTTGGGCAGCTAAACCGGTTCGATATATTAGTCACCATGAGCATCGAAGTTGAAGTCGGCACCAAAGCGATAGTCACCGTTCCTGCCTCCACGGCGAACCTGGGGCCGGGATATGACACCCTGGGCATGTCATTGAGCATGTATGATACCGCCGAGGTGGAGGTCATTCCCTCCGGCCTCGAGGTGGAGATTTTTGGTGAGGGGGCAGAAGACCTCCCGCGCGATGGATCGCACCTTATGGTCAAGGCCATCCGCTCCGCGCTATCTGCCGCCGAAGCCACGGTGCCGGGGTTGCGCGTGGTTTCGCATAATACGATTCCCCAATCGCGCGGCCTGGGTTCTTCGGCGTCTACGGCGGTCGCCGGCGTGGCAGCCGGCAATGCCTTGGCGGGCAACCCACTCACCCAAGATCAGCTCGTGCAATTGTCTTCGGCGTTTGAGGGCCACCCGGATAATGCCGCGGCCTCGGTACTGGGCAGTGCTGTGGTCTCGTGGACGACGGTTCCTGTCGATGGCCGCTCCCTGCCGGAATACAAGGCCGCCACCATCAACGTGCACCCCGATATTCGGGCGACCGCGCTGGTGCCGGATTCCCACGCCTCCACCCAGGCGGTGCGTCGCGCGCTGCCTTCGCACGTGACGCATTCCGATGCCGCCTTTAACGTCTCCCGCACCGCCGTCCAGGTAGCCGCGTTGCAGAACTACCCGGAACTTTTGTGGGAAGGCACCCGCGACCGTTTGCACCAGCCGTATCGCGCCGGCGTGCTGCCGGTGACCGCGGAGTGGGTGAACCGCCTGCGCAATCGCGGATACGCCGCCTATCTTTCCGGGGCGGGGCCGACGGTGATGGTGCTGCACACGGAGGACATCGACGAGAGCATACTTGATGATGCCCGCGAGCAGGGCCTGCGCGTCTTCGATCTCAAGGTCGCGGGACCGGTCCGCGTGGAAGTTACACAGGCTTAATCTCGATCTGGCATACTTCGGGGCGCTGCATCGGGGTTAAGGCTATATCCGCGTCCGTACCGCTGGCTTCTTGTAAAAAGCCAGCGTGTATGGCGCAGACAAAGGGGCTCGGGGTGGTTCCGGAGGAGACGAATGGGCAGGCGTTCAACTCGATCTCGGATGAATCCGCGCCCTGCGAAGGATCAAACCCCATATCGCGCAGGGTGGCAAAGAGGGTATCGAGCGCGCCGCACTGGAGATCTGCCCCCGTAGCGCGCGCCCACTGCCGCCCCAATTCCCGGGCCTGTGGGGAAGAGAAATCGTCGAGCTCTTCCTTGCCCGCGAGCATGGAGGTCAGCACGCTAATGAGGCTGACGTATTCCTCTGCGATGGCACGGTTATCCGGCACGCGGGCCTGGTACACCAGGGAAGGGCGCCCGCGCCCAGAGCTGCGTTCTGGAACGGCGGTGATGGCGCCAACCTGAATGAGCTCATCGATGTGCCCGCGCGCGGTATTGACGTGCATGCCTAAATCTTTTGCTACCTCCGCTGCACGGGCTCCTCGCGAATAATGCTGCAGCTGCGTGAGCACCTCGCGCTGCTTAGGAGATAGCTTGAGCGCTTCTGGGAAAAGGTCGGAGCTGGGGCGTGGGAGCGAATTGGGCATGCGATTAACTTCGTATCTCTGGGTGCTGATGAGGGGCTTGATTAACAGAAATCTTATCTTTAGCCACGCTATAGGATACGGTATTTCCTGTATCAATGCCTAAAGCCGTCTGCCTACTGACCGGCACGGTAATGGTGTGTCCACCCATATCCAGGCTCAGCCGGGCACCCGCCATGCTGGCCGCTTCCACCGCGATGACCTTGGTAGACCAGTGATTGACCCCGGTAGAGGCTTCAGAGGTAAGGTGCACGTCGCTTGGCTTAAACGTGACCACTACCTTATCGCCGGCGCGGAGATCGCTCGCGTCACCGGTGATGGTTGTGCTCCCGCAAGAGACGATGGTCTCGGTAGCGGTGGCGGCTTTGACGGTACCTTCTACGCGGTTGAGCCCGGCGATGGAAGCCACGAAGCCGGTGGGCGGGACATCGAGTAAATCCGCAGCCGAGCCGTGGGCGATGACGTTGCCGGAATTCATGACCACCATGTCATCGGCAAGCCCAGCAATATCCAGCGCATTATGGGTCACCAGCAGCGTGGTCCGGTCGCGGCGGGTGGCGCGCAGGAAGCGGCGCCACTTGCTGGCGGATTCCACGTCGATGGCCGCCAAGGGCTCATCTAGAATCAGGATGGCGGGCCGCGCGGCGAGCGCGCGGACGAAGGCGACTTGGGCGGCTTGGCCGCCGGAAAGGGCTGGCACGGGGACATCGTTAAGCTCACGCAAGCCCGCAGCCTCCAGCAACTGCGTGGCGCGCTGCTTATCGCGGGTGACCATCGCGATGGCTTGGTTGGCGGTAGCCTGCGGCGGCAGGCCGGGGCGCTGGGTCAGCAGGACGATGTCATCCTGGTTGGCGCTAATCTCCGCGCCGGTCAGACGCCCGGCGATGCGGCTCATCAGCGTGGTTTTACCCGATCCATTGGAACCGACGATGGTGGTGATCGCGCGCGGAGTAAATTCAGTCGTCTCCCCATCCGCCGTGACGGATAGGGCAGGGGCATTATCCGGGGCGGTCAGGGCGCGGAGTTTCTCGTAGTCCATGCTGTGCAGCTCGCGGGCCTGCGCCTGATAGGAACGCTGGAGGAGCGAGGGCAGCCCGGCGAGGGCGAGGCAGACAATCGCCATCGCGATGAGGATGACGGAGAGCACGTAGGCGCCATCGGTATCGACCTCGCGCTCCAAATAAATGCCGAGCGGCATCGTGCGGGTCACGCCCGGCTGGGAGCCCGCGAAGGTCAGCGTGGTGCCGAACTCGCCGAGGGACCGGGCAAAGGCAAGGCCGGCGCCGGTAGCAAGGGCGGGGGCGATGGAGGGGATGGTGATTTTGCGCAGTACCTCCCAGCGGGAAAGGCCTATGCTGGCGGCAGAGGCCAAAATCTCCTGATCCAATTGGCGCAGGGCGGAATCGACCGCCACCACGACGAAGGGCAAGGCGACGAAGCACTGCGCGGCGATGACGCCCGGGAAAGCAAAAGCAAAATGGAAGTCGATGGCGTCTAGAAGCGGGGACAAATAGCCCCGGCGGCCAATGGCGGCGGTCAGCGCCAAACCGCCCACCACGGGTGGCATGGCCAGGGGCAAATAGATGAATAGGCGGATAACGCCGCTGCCCCGGCCAAGCTGTTGGACCCATAAGGCAAGACCGGTCCCCAGTACCATCGCCAGCAGCATTGATTGGAATGCCGCGGTGAAGGACAGCTTGAGCATGTCCCAAATCTCCGGTTTGGCGAGGTATTCGCCGATGCGGTCCCACGGTACGCGCAGACCCAGCGAGGCTACGGGAACGAGGATAACAACGACCGCGATGAGGCCGATAAGGCCGATAACGAGGGGAGACTGAAGACGAATGGGCTGGGGAGGGGTCATTGATTAATCTGCTGGGTTAAAGCCGTACTCTTCCCAGGTCTTATCAAAGTCATCGGCCAACAGGTCGAGGACCTTTTGTGCCTCTTCTGGGTGCTCAGCCTCGGCGGAGACTGCGCCCAGGATCTGGTTGGCAAACTTATCAGCATCCGGGATCTCGATGACCTCTACATCATCGCCAGCGGCCGCGGCGTCGGTGGAGTAGACCCAGCCGGCATTGGCCTCACCGGAGACGACTTTGCCCAAAACGTCAGCGACCTGCTGCTCCTGGGAGGCGGGCTTTACGTCCAGGTCGTTTTCTTCGATGATCTGGGAAGAGATATCGCCGCAGGGAACCTGCGGGTCACAGATGACGAAGCGGTCTTCGTTCTGCAGATCCTCGATGGAGTGGATATTGCCCGGGTTGCCCTTCGGTACGACCATCACCATGACGTTGGTGGCAAGCACCTTCGGGTCCTTCACAGTTCCGTCATTGATTGCCTTGTCCATGGTCTTTTTGGACGCGGTAAGCAGCAGGTCCGCAGGAGCGCCCTCGCTGAGCTTATTGACCAAGTCAGAAGAGCCGCCATTTTGGAACTCGAGGTCAACCGGGGTGTCGAGCTCGGAAGCGCGCTTTTCTAGTTCGTCATTGATGACGCGGGTGGACGATGCAGCCAAGAGGTTCAGGCTGGTCTGCTCTGCATCGGAGGTGGTGGAGGTATCGGGAGAGCAGGCGGAGAGCGCCAAGCCGGTCGCAGCAACGGCGGCTGCGGCAAATTTCTTATTCATAGTGAATGCTCCGTGTTATATAGACAACTATGTACGAGAGATAGAGTTATCACCATTTAGCCTATCGATTTGCACGGGAATACACTACGAAATTCGCGTGAACTTGATGTGATAGTCGTTTTCTTCTTCCTTGAGGTAAGACAGCTCGAATTCCTCCGCGCGCTCTTCCACTTCCTTGAGTAGAGGGAGTGGGTTGTGCGGGGCGATGAGGATCATGGCTTGGCCCACGTTCAGGGTGCCCAAAGCGCCGTGGATGGCGCCGTGGCGCACGGCGTGGGGGATTTCGGAGGCGTTGAGGGTGGGAATGGAGTTCTGCTGGGAGGTATCAGTGATGGGAAGTTCCATGGGAAGCGTCATCCTTTCGGAGGTGGGGTGAGGTTTTACCTTGCCACCAATATTAGTACGATTAAAACCGTGATAAATAATAGGCTCGCGCACCGATTCTTCTTCCTTGCCTGCGCGGGGCTGTCCTTGCTTGTTGGGCTCGCCGCGGGGGCATCCCTGCTCGGCGTGGGGTTCTCGCCGGCAGCGTCTCTAGCTGCCGATCATGGCCCCTTGATGGTCTTTGGTTTTGTTGGCGGCGCCATCGGGCTGGAGCGCGCCGTCGCCGTGCGCACGCGGTGGGCCTGGGTAGGACCCATCTTCCACGTCGCCGGGTTCGTGGGCATCATGGCGGGCTTACCGCGGCAGGTCCCGGCTTTGTGCTTCGCAGCAGGCTTCATAGTGCTCGGATTTATCTATGCCACCATCCACCGGCGCCAGCCCGCCCTGTCCATCCTCGTGCAGGCCACCGGCGTCATCGGCGGGGTAGCGGCGGCCCTGCTGTGGGCCATGGAACCGGCGTTTTCTACCGCGATGCCGCTGTGCGTGCTCTACGTGGTAGCGACGATCATCGGCGAGCGCATGGAGCTTGCCCGCATCACCATGGCTGGCACGCAGGCGGAAAAGCGGATTACGCTGTGGGTTTTGGGGTTGGCGGCGCTGAGCGTGGTCTATATCCTCTCCCCGGCAGTGGGCTATCGCGCGATGGGCGTGGCGCTTATCGGCGTTGCGGTTTCTACCGTGCGCGTGGATGTGGCGAAGAACCTAGTGCGCTCGCGCGGGCTGCCACGCTATTCCGCCGCGTGCATGCTCGCCGGGTATTTTTGGTTGGCCCTCGGCGGCTATTTCTGGCTGCTCTATGGCGAAAGCTCCGGCTTTGCCTACGACGCCTCTGTACACGCCATCTTTTTGGGCTTTGTCATGTCCATGATTTTCGCGCATGCCCCCATCATCATTACCTCCGTCATCCGCCGCCACTTGCCCTACCACCCGGTGCTTTTCCTTCCCGTGGCGGTCTTGCACGGCGGGCTGGCGCTGCGCATGCTTGCCGATGTCGCCCGCCACACCGTCGCCTACCAGGTAGGTGGGCTGACGACCCTCGCCGCCGTCTTGGTTTTCCTCGCCTGCGGCATTACTTTGACGGTGAAGGAGGCCCGCCGTGCACATTAATGACATCTCCCTGGCCGCCCGCAGCCGCTGGCACATCCTGACCGCTGCGCTTATCGGCGCGTGGGTACTCATCGGCATCGGCATCAACGTGGCGGGCCACCTGGGCGCGCCCGTGGTGTGGTGGGATCTCATCCACCCGCTGACCATCGGCGCGCTGACCACCGCCATCATCGTATTTTCCACCCACTTCACCGAGGCTCTTACCCGCACCGCCAATAACGGATACCGGGGAGTAGGCGCGCGCGTGGCGCTCATCCAGGTGGGCCTTATCCTGCTCATTATCGATCGCACGGGGTATGACTGGGGCCTGCTTGCCGATGCCGCCTCCCTCCTCATCATCGCCGCCTTAGCCTGGCAGCTCGTTTTTATCTACACGCGTTTGCGCGGATCGCTTTCTGGATCGTTTGCGGTGACGGTGCCGTTTTATGCAGCCGCCTCCATCTTCATGATCGCCTCTGTAATCCTCGTGATTTTAAGCGGCAATGGCGTGGGCAACTATTCCTTCCTCGTGGCCGCCCACTCGCGCGGCATGGTCTGGGGGTTCGCGTGGCTGACCATTGTGGGCACCATTGTGACGCTGCTTCCCACTTTGTCTAATACCGCTATTTCGCCTATCGCGCGGGCGCGGTGCACGCGCGGGCTCATTGTCTACTGCGCCGGGCTGGCACTGACCATGGTTTGCGGCGCGGTGGGGTGGACGCGCGCGGCGGGCATCGCCCAGCTGCTCGTCGTTCTAGCCGCCATCATGATCATCCAACCGGTACTGGCCACCGTGCTGGGGCGCAACCCCGAGCTCACCACAGCATCTGTATCCGTCATCGCCGGGTTGCTCTGGATGCTGGCCCTGTGCGCCGGCGATGCCGTTTCCGCAGCGCTTGGTGCCTACCCGCGCGCCATCACGCTGTTTTTGGTCCCGGCCTTCATCGGCGGCGGAGTATTACAACTGGTCACCGGTGTCTTGCACCACCTCTTGCCCACCCTGGTGGGAGGCGGTCCGGCCAGGGTGCATCACGGCCGGGCTACCGCGGACCGCACCGGTTTTGCTCGACTCGTCCTCATCAACCTCGGCGCCTTGCTGAGCCTAGTCAACGCCCTGCCTGCTGGGCTTATCCTCATGGGGATAGGCTTAGCATTAAACGTGCTTGCCGTGGGCCGCGCCGTTTACCAACAACAGAATCTGGAGAATTAAATGCTTAGTGTTTCTTCATCACAGCCACAGGATAAGCCGCCGGAGTCCGGCAACTCCCAGTGGGCTTCGTGGCTGCTCATCGGTATCGCGTTGGCCGCGGTAATCGCGCTCGCCCTAGTCAATGCCACCTCTAAGGACTCCCAGCCGGCGGGCTCTGTCGCCGAAGGCGAAACCCACACCATTGACGTAGAAGTCGATGGCATGGCCTTCGTCCCCAACCACGTTGATGTGGATCCCGGCACCCACTTGGTGGTCAACTTCACCAATACCGGGGACCAAGTCCACGATCTGAAGATTGGCGATGCAGAAACCGGCCGCGTCGATCCCGGCGATACCGTGCAGCTCGATGCCGGCGTCATCGAATCCAGCATCGAAGGCTACTGCACCATCGCCGGCCACCGCCTGCAGGGCATGACCTTTGACGTCAACGTGGGCGACTCCGCGCCGAGCACCGGCGGGCACGATCACCACCACGCCGTGGCAGGGTCCTCCAATCCGCACGTTGATGTTCCTAGCGCCGCCGATCTTAGCGCCTCCCGCGACGGCTTTAGCGCCTATGACGCCTCCCT